>JAYSTT010000491.1:0-15294 GCA_043719495.1 Ferruginibacter sp.
GGCACTTCCCCATTAAATTTTTCTAACAGCATATTTGCCATGCCTATCAGGTGTTTGGTTTTATTATTGGGGTAAGAAATACTTTTTATAAGTGGAAAAAGTGTTTCAAAACCTGCCTTGCTTAAAGCTTTGGCACTCGGATATTTTTTAAAAATTAATGGTGTGGTAAGATTAACTCTTTTATCGGTGCATTGGGCCGATAATATTACTGATACCAATAATTGAAAAGGATTATTGTAAATTAATTCGGTTTCTGCATCTGGCGCATGTTGCAAAAAGTAATCAATTAAAAACCGGTAGCGTTCTTTTTTAGTCATAAAAAAATCCCGATGGTAAATCGGGACGTAAATTACGTTAAAAAATTAACTGCTTTTAAACTGGTGCAGAAAGTTCGCTGACTGCTTTTTCGGCATAATTTAAAATGTTGTTAATCGTTTGCTGGTCTGGCGAAATTTTTAGAGGTTTTAGCTGATTTTTAGCCAATGTTAACTCTTCAAATTTTTCACGAAGACTCCAATCGGTTTCTAAAGCAGCCTTAATTTTAGCTGTTTGTTCCGGAGGAGTTTCATTGTACAAATACAGCAATAAATCTTCCTGTGTAAAATTGTGCATAAACAAATAAAGTGACTTGTGTAAAAAATTAAATATCCATTATCCGGTTATATAAACGGTATTTTTACGTAGATATTGTATTTTATTGCGAAATTATTTGTTTGCAGAAGGTAAGGCTATTATAAAAATATCTTCATTGTCTTTTTTCATCATATAATTTTCCCGGGCATATTTTTCAATAGTTTGGGCATTTGTTTTTAAAAACCCCAATTCTTTACGGGTTTCTGTAATTTGATTATCCTGATGTGTTTCATTTTTGCTTAATTCTTTGGAATAAATAAACCTTTCAAATTGTGAAAACACATCATTTTTATCAAAAAATAACATCCATACTATAAAGGCAACCCCAGTAAGCAGGTATTTATTTTTTAAAAAGGAAGGTATGTGTGTTAGAAGTTTCATAATTGATACTTGTTGATTGTTTATTGAAAAATCACTAGTCAACAATCAACGAGCAATAATTTTTTACTTACCAAATTTAATCTTTCCTTTTGGATAAATGCCACTTTCACTCAGCATTTCTTCAATACGGATTAGCTGGTTATATTTAGCCATACGGTCGGTACGTGATGCAGAACCTGTTTTTATTTGTCCGCAGTTTAAAGCCACAGCCAAATCAGCTATAGTAGTATCCTCTGTTTCACCGCTGCGATGGCTCATAATGGTATTGTAGCCCGCTTGTTGGGCCATACTTACTGCATTAATAGTTTCGGTAATTGTACCAATCTGATTTACTTTAACCAATAAGGCATTTGCTATTCCCTCATTAATTCCTCTTTCTAATCTTGTAACATTAGTAACAAACAAATCATCGCCTACTAACTGGCATTTTTTACCAACAGCATCAGTTAACATTTTCCAGCCTTTCCAGTCATCTTCTGCCATACCATCTTCAATACTGCAAATTGGATATTGCTTAACCCAGCTGGCCCAAAAATTTACCAATTGCTCACTGGTCATTTCTTTACCCGAGCTTTTATGAAAAACATATTTTTTCTTTTTACTGTCCCACAATTCGCTGTTGGCAGCATCCATTGCAATAGTTATTTGACTACCTGTTTTAAAGCCTGCAGCTTGAATTGCAGTTAAAACCGTTTCAATAGCTTCTTCATTGCTTTGAATATTTGGAGCAAATCCGCCTTCATCACCCACATTAGTGCTAAAGCCTTTTTTCTTCAATACTGTCTTTAATGCATGAAAAATTTCTACTCCCCAGCGTAAGCCTTCGCTAAAAGAGGTTGCACCCACTGGCATTACCATAAATTCCTGAAAGTCTATTTTATTATCAGCATGTGCTCCACCATTTAAAATGTTCATCATTGGGATAGGCAATATTTTTGCATTCGTTCCACCAATGTACCGATATAAAGGAAGATTAGCTTCCAGTGCGGCTGCTTTGGCAACAGCCATACTTACTGCAAGCATTGCATTGGCACCTAATTTTCCTTTATTGGCAGTGCCATCTAAAGCCTGTAATGCAGCATCAATGCCAGTTTGATCTGCTACATCCCAGCCTAATAAATTATCAGCGATAACTGTATTTACATTTTTTACTGCTTTTAAAACACCTCTTCCCAAAAATCTCTTTTTATCATTATCCCTAAGCTCTACAGCTTCGTGAATACCGGTGCTGGCGCCACTGGGTACTGCGGCACGGCCTAAATGTTCGTTTTCGGTTAATATGTCAACTTCTACTGTTGGATTGCCGCGACTGTCTAATATCTGACGGGCATGAATGGAGGCGATGTAACTCATTGTTTATTGGAGGTTTTTATTTTAAAAGTTAGATAGTTTGCAAATTTCTGCTTTAGTTAGGATAAAAGCAAAATTATATTGGAGGTGCTTTTTTTGGATAAAAATATGGATATTATTTTGCCACCCGGTACTATAATTTTTTATGCAGCAGCACTTTATTTAAAGGAATGTGTGATTTAATTTACGGGTACAATACGGGTACAATACAGATATTTTGTTTATTTTGTGTAATAATAAAATGGAAAAGAAATTACATTTTGATTTTGCAACTACACAAAAGATTATCCAAAAAATTGGAATAATAGACAGTTTTAATGGTAAGTGGGAAGCTGTAAAATTACAAAAAAGCCATTACCTTAATGAGCTAAAATTTATTACTACTATACAAAGTATTGGTTCCTCTACCCGTATAGAAGGTGCTACAATGACGGATGCAGAAGTGGAGCAGTTGGTTAAGGATATTAAAATTTCAAAATTTACAACTAGGGATGAGCAGGAAGTTATTGGGTATTACGACGTACTTGAACTGATATATGAAAATTTTAAAGAGATAGATATAACAGAATCCAATATCCGGCATTTGCACAACTTGCTTTTAAAATACAGCAGTAAAGACAATCACCATAAAGGCAGTTATAAAAAAATTACGAATAAGGTAGTTGCAAATTACCCCGATAGTATACAAAAAACTATTTTTAATACAACTCAGCCGCATTTAACTGGTATTGAAATGCAGGAGTTGGTAAAATGGACAAACGAAAAACTTCAGTCAAAGGATATTCATCCACTACTGGTTATCGCTGCGTTTATTTATGAATTTCTTTCCATTCACCCTTTTCAGGATGGAAATGGAAGGCTGTCGAGGTTATTAACCACTTTGTTATTATTAAAAACCAACTATACTTTTATAGAGTTTATTTCTTTTGAGCATTTAATTGAGCAGAAGAAAAAAGAATATTATAAAGCATTGATGAGTGGACAACAAAACCGCTACACAAAAAAAGAAATAATAGATAACTGGACAATCTTTTTTTTATCTGCTATTGAATTGCTTATTGTAAGGTTTGAAAAAAAGTATGCCATCTTTAAAGAAACGGGAGGCTACATGAATGAGCGCCAGAAAAAAATTGTTGAATTTATTAGTAAAAAGCAGCCGGTAAAAATTAGCGACATCCAAACTAAATTCGAAAAATTATCTGTCAATACTATAAAAAAAGATTTGCTTTATCTTACAGAGAACGGCCTTGTAAATAAAACAGGAAAATTTAAAGCTACCGTTTATGGGATAGAAAAAAAATAATTTTTATTTATCTTCCGTTAATTGCCTGAAAACACTTTCCAAATTACCCGTTGCTTCGCTTTGCAGCGATACAATATTGAGATTTTTATTCAGTGTTATTTCAATCAGTTTTCTTTTTAAATTATCGGCATCATCGGTTTTAAATAACCAGGTATTGGAATTGAGTTGTTTGATGTTTTGAATATCGTCGAAAATTTCGGTTTTTACCACTTCTTTTATTTCTAATCTCAATTCGCTAAAGTGTTTATTACCCAGAAGGTTACTTAATGTATCATCTGCTACAATATTGCCTTTGCTGATAATAATCACCCTTTCGCATAAAGCCTGCACCTCCTGCATAATATGCGATGAAAATAACACCGTTTTATTTTTACCCAACTCCTTTATCACTTCCCTTATTTCTACAATTTGGTTTGGATCAAGGCCGCTGGTGGGTTCATCTAAAATTAATACATCAGGATTATGAATTAATGCAGCGGCCAACCCTACACGTTGCTTATATCCTTTACTTAATTGTCCAATTTTTTTATTGGCCTCCACTGTTAGCCCCACTGTTTTTATTACTTCCTCTATCTTTTCTTTTTTGTTGGGTACTTCATGCACATTACTTACAAAATCTAAATACTCTCTTACATACATATCGTAATACAATGGATTTGCTTCTGGCAAATAACCAATTTTCTTTTTGGTTTCGTTACTGTTTTCATTAACAGTAATGCCGCATACAGCAGCATTGCCACCATCGGCTTTAAGATAACCGGTAATAATTTTCATGGTGGTGGACTTGCCTGCACCATTTGGCCCCAAAAAACCAACTATCTCTCCTTTATTAATAGTAAAAGAAATATTATTAACTGCCTTTTGAGAACCGTAGATTTTAGAAAGATTATTTACTGTAATAGACATTTGAAGAATTATGATGCAAAAGTAAAAACGCCAGGTGATAAAACCTGACGTCATTATTATAAGTTAATTATTTTTTTCGCCTTCATTGTTATTAGGGCCCTGATTTGGCCTTTGTTGATTTTGTGGTCCACGATTTTGAGAAGGCCGTTGTTGCCTGTTTTGTTGGTTAGGCTTTTGCTGATTTTGTCCACCACGATTTTGTTGTCCTCCCCTTTGTTGCTGTGGCCCTCTATTTTGTTGATTACCCCCCCCTTGTTGCTGCCTGTTTCCTTCTTGTCTGTTTCCTTGTTGCTGGCCTCTTTCGTTATCTCTTCTTTTACGGCTGGTTTTTTCTAAGCTTTTCAAACTTATTTGTCCTACCACATCTGCATACACTGGTTCAATATCTTTTGGCTTATTAGTTACAACTTCTACTGGCTCCAAGTCTGCAGGACGCACACCCTGGCGGTTCAATTCTTTTATTTTTTTAACCCTTTCAATAGTTAATGGATATTGTTTATTACTGTCGGGCATGGTATACCACATCAGGTTTTTAAAAATATCCTTCTTTACTAAAAAGGCACGGCTTCTTTCCATTTCCAACATGTCTGCATCATCAGGAAAAAACTGCAACGCATCCATATAAGTGTCAAGCTCGTAATTTAAACAGCATTTTAAACGGCCGCATTGTCCGCTTAATTTGGTTTGATTGATGCTTAAATTTTGGTAACGGGCTGCGTTGGTATTTACACTTTTAAAATCGGTAAGCCAGCTGCTGCAACAAAGCTCACGACCGCAACTGCCAATGCCACCAACCTTACCAGCTTCCTGCCGGGCACCAATCTGGCGCATTTCAACCTTTACTTTAAACTCACCAGCGTATAATTTTATCAGTTCTCTAAAATCCACACGATCATCGGCAATATAAAAGAAAGTAGCTTTGCGGCCATCGGCCTGTATTTCTACTTCAGCCATTTTTAATTGTAAATTTAGTTGGCGGGCCATGGCACGGCTACGGATTAAAACCTGTGCTTCCCGAGCTTTGGATTCCTTCATTTTTGCAATGTCAGTATCGCTGGCACGGCGGAGTACTTTTTTAATATCGGGGCTTTTTTCATCAACGTTTCTTTTCTTCATTTGTAAGCGCACCAGCTCGCCGGTAATATTTACCATGCCTACATCAAAACCACTGATGCCTTCTACGGCAATCATATCTCCCTTTTCGTAATAATGCAGTGTATTATTTTTATAGAAATCTTTGCGGCTGCCATTATTAAAACTTACTTCAATAATGCGGCAATTACTTTCGGGGTCGCTGAAAGGTAAATTAGCCAGCCAGTCGTGTACATTCATGCGGTTGCAACCGCCTGTGCTGCAACTACCATGGCTTTGGCAGCCACCTGGCGCACCATCTTTTGTACCGCATCCGCCGCTTCCACATCCCATATAGGCAACAATTAAGTGTTAGTTAAAAAAATAAGAAGGAGATTTTTTTGAACCGGGCAGAAGAATTACTGTTCAACTTCATTGGCGTCGCACTCTTCAACTATATAAACGCTATTCGGCATTAAGGCGTTGACTATTGGTATGCCGTACAAGTGAGTGACACAACGATGATGATTAAAGATTATATGCTGATAACAAAATAATCGTTCTTAGTTAATTTCTTCTCTCCCAATCATTTTCCTCAATTCACCAAAATTAATGATTTGTTGCTAATAATGTGATATAACCTGATAGAAAGGGCATGAAAGAGCATTTTGGCGTTGGCATTACGTTCAATATAGTAGCTGGCTTTGTCTAATTCGTTGATGATTGCCTCCTGCTGACCCAGGTTGCAGAGTTTGTTTAGGCGGCTGGAGAAATCGTTGGCCGTTGTTGGTTGTTTGTTGTTAAATTGGTCCATCACCCTCAATCTTACCGCTTCTTCCAGCAGGTGAATAAAGTATTTGAGAAACTGTTTTTGCTTTTCCCGGCCCAGTTTGGCTGTTTCGTCAATCCATTTTACCTGTGCAACGGGCCCGGTGCGTATGATGGCATTCAGCCATTCACGCAGCATTACTTCCCAATCGTCATCGGTATGTTGCAATAATTGCAGTGCTTCCCGGTAATTACCTTCGGCAAGGGCGGCAATTTGCCCGGCTTTCGTTATGTTTATACCTTCCTTCAATTCCAGTGCGGCTTCCACTTCTACATTACTGAGCAAAGGAATTTTTACCAATTGTGTTCTGGATAAAATAGTTGGTAAAATCAAATCTTCGTTTTCGGCAACAAAAATGAATAAGGTATTGGGTGGCGGTTCTTCTATCAGCTTTAAGAGAATATTTCCAGCTTCTCCTAAAAATTCTGGCATCCACATGATGAGTACTTTATATTCACTTTCAAAACTTTTTAGATTTAGCTTATGTATGATATCATAACTCTCATGCCTTGTAATGTTTCCCTGTTTGTTTACTGCTGTTTGAATTTTTGCATTTGGATGTGCTTTTAAAAATTCAATCCAGTCTTGCACATTACCATACGGATGTTGTTTGACAAAATCTCTCCATTCTACAATATAATCTGTTGCTACAGGTTTATTATCAGTAGGGCTTCTTACAACCGTAGGGTATGAATAATGAATATCCGGATGTACAAACTGTTTTGCTTTTAAGCAACCGGCACATTCTCCACAAGAGTCGGTAAGTATTTCATCAACTGCCTGTTCGGGAACTTCTTCAAAAAGTGATTGAGATGAGGCCTTAGCAGATTTGCCATTTACCTTTTCGCATACAACATACTGGGCAAATGCCATTGCAAGCGATAAAGTACCAGCACCTTCTCGTGAAAGAAATAATAAAGCATGGGCCAGCCTTTTGCTGTATACCATTTCTACCAAATGTTTTTTTGTTTCAACCTGCCCTATAACATCTTTAAACTGCATATATTTTTCTCAATTAAAAAAGTGTTTTTTGAACTACTGTGCCTGGGGGGTTTGTATATTTCCTATGCTCTTCTGCCAGATGAATATAAAACGCATCAACCCATTTGGCGGTGTTAGTAATGTCATCAATTTGGTACCAGCCAAGGTCACCAAGCATATTGTGTGGTGGCGGAATTTCAGTTTCGCTTTTTATAGCAACGTGCGCTCTTATAAAATCCACATATTTTTCTTTAAAATAACTTTCCATATTTCCATATTCTATAGCAAAGGCCCAGTCAATATTTAAATTATAATCAGTTTCGTGGTGAGGTGGTAAAGCATGGCATTTTAAAAAAAATTCTGCAGCATCAATGTCATGCCAGGGTTTAATAACATAATAGTTTTTATAAATGCGGTGGTTAAAAAAATGTATCCTGCGTTGCTCACAAGTAGTTGTAACTATTGTGTACATTTTTGTTTTTACTATTGCTCTTATATCCATGGTAGTATAAGTTTATCAATTTTTTTCATTTGCTCTATTGTGTAATTTAATGCGTAGGCTGTGTAAATAACATTATCTATTTCTTTAAATAAAAGTTCTCTCCCTTTTCTGTCTTTAAGGTATTTTTCTATCACTTTGTAACCGCCAATATAAAATTCAAAAACTGCTTTTGGTATGTTTTCAAAATACTGGGTTTTATTTATGTAAAGCCTTGTTTGGTTTTTATCCTGTGTAAAGTTAATTTTATCTACTATAAAAGGCATTTTTCCTTTAAAATCGCCATATTTGTATTTGTCATTAAGCATATTTATTGTATCAGCTTTTTCGTTTAGCAAATGCACATCAATAAGCTCATTACCTAATGCTGCTAATTGTTTAAAAATTGTTTTGTGTTTTGTAAAAGGGATTCTGGGAAAATCCATTTTTAAAAATTCGGCATATTTGCTTCGGTATGCCGGGCTATGGAGAATTGCATAAGTATAACCGAATATTTCTTCGGGCAAAAAACTATGTTGATAAAAATCATCTATAAACTTTCTAAAGTCGGCTGTAAAGTTTTCTTCTTTTATGTATTTTGTGTTTCCATACACTGCCTCGGGTTCATTTAATACATTATTTTCTTTTGCTTCAAAAAACATTTTTTCTGTTCCATTTCTTATTATGTATAAAGGAAACAAAACTGCCCCACCACGATAAAATAAATTTACGTCAGCAATTTTATCGGTAATAAAACTTAAATTCCATTCATCACCACCAACAACCTGACCCGCTCTTCCTGTAATTATTGCCAAATTGCTTTCCTGAATGTTAAGCATTATTTCTTTTCGGGGTCTGTCAATAATACTTTCATCAAAAAAGAGATGCCTGTTATCAAAAGGCCTGTATTGACAAAGTTGGTAACATTGATTTTCATTTTTAATTTCATTTATCTTTTTACGACTTTTATTTAAATTAAAAGAAGAAGTTTCTTCAAGATTAAATTTTTCGATAATTTCCTTATTTGATAATTTTGCATTTTTGTATTCACTAATTCTTTTTCTTAAAACTTCTTCATCAAAATCGTAAGCAAAATGGTCTCTATGAGTTTTTATACCTGATGAACTGAGTTTAAACATTTTTAATAAACTCCAGAACTGGTTATGCTTTTCCTTTAACCCTTCATTAATTGGGTGAAACAGGTATGTTGGCGAGTTTGGCGTTAATTCCTTCCACTTAATTGATTTAATAGTCTCTTCAAGGCTACAGGTATATTTACTTTTTCTTGAGCCAAAAAAATCAGAATAAAATATATTTTGAGGCAACCCTTTTTTCTTTATTAATATAGATATTGCAACTCCTTGTTCAATATCAAAAACATTTTCATCCTTACCGCCTTCGGGAGTTTTCTCTTTCATCTTGGCATTGCCATGCAGGTTGATAAAATACATCTGATTAAACGTATTCATTAAACTTTGCCGCATGCCCGGAAATGTGGGATTAAAAAGGAAAGTATGATTTGTAATGATGCCTACAATTCCCTCCTCTACCTTATCTATCTTGTCTTGTGCAAAACGAATAAACTTTACATAATCATCTTGAAGGGCTTTAGGATTTCTTTCTTTTATTTTCTGACCATCAACTATTTTATAATCTTCGATTTTATTTTTAATCCAATCGCCATTATTTTTAGAATTAATCGAATATGGCGGATTACCAGTAATTACCAAAATAGGTTTATCCTTTACCTGTTGCGCCTGTTTACTTTCTTCTGTTAATGCAGGTAGCAAAGGAATTTTTATTTGTGCAGGTATTGGTTCAAGCGTATTTGTTAAATAAACCTGCAGGCGTTCTTTGGCTTTCAATTCATAACCATTATCTTTTAAAAATTGAGAAAGTTTTAAATGTGCAATAGTATATGGAGCAATCAGGTATTCGAAACCAAACAAATTTTTAAGAACGTGTTCTTTGATGAGTAAATCTTTTTTACCAGAATCCTTGGGTAGTTTACCAAAAATTTGTTGCAATACCTCAACTAAAAAAGTTCCTGTGCCGGTAGCAAAATCAAGTACGGTTACTTTATGGCGGTCTGCAAGGCCTTCTTTTATATTGAAAGTATTTATAAGTATATCATCAATGGCACGAACAATAAAGTTTACAACAGGCGGTGGTGTATAATAAACCCCTTTTGCCTGCCGGAGTTTTTTATCGTAAGCAGCAAGAAAGTTTTCGTAAAAATAAATGTATGGGTCATTGATGGTAAAGCCATCTGTATCTTTTCTTTTTTTGGTGAAAGAGAGTGAATCCTGAATAGCCGGAAGGTCAAGATTATTCATTATCGTAAGCACTTCCTCCACAATCCACCTGGTTTCACGATATTCTTCATTTTCTAATTCATCCAAAAAATCAACCAATTCCTTTATCAGTTCAAAAGATGCCGGGATATATTTTTTTGCGTTGTAAAGATTAACGGGCCTTACATCAGCATTGAGTTTTGCAAGAAATAAACCATAAACAAGATTTTGAGCAAAAGCATCGGCAAATTCGCTTACTGTAAGTTCGTGAAAAACAAAGGATTTAAAGGTTTCATAAAGCTGGTACAATTTGCCTTCTGTGTGTTCCAGTTCCTGTCTTTTCAGTTCGTCAAGCAAAAAATCTTTTAGCAACTTAGCCCTTACTGCTAAAGCTTCTGCTAATTTCTTTGCATCACCAATTTCTTTAGGTGCTTTCGATAGAAAAGATTTAATAAGCTTTTCAACTGCTTCAACTTTTGCTTTATCAAGGATAGCTTTTTTGTTTTCAATATCAGTGAGAAAACAAAGTGTTTCCCTTTGTTGGATTTTACCATCTTTAAGCCAAATCCATTCAAGATAATTGGTGATTAAAATATTATCAGAGAGGGATAAATATTTTTTTATCTGTTCGCTTTTTAAAATCTTATCAAGCCCCTCATCAATTTTTTTATTCTCTAAATAACCAACAATGCTTTCGGTATGGGTAACTTTAAAATCAGGTGAGCCAAACTTTCCTTCACGTTTTGGTTCATGAAGAACTTTAATTTTAGGATCCGCCAAACTTTCAAGTAAAATTTTAAGTGCAGAACGATGGGAATGTTCGGTTATATCCGAAACTTTATGTGATTGAAGCTCCCGGAAATATTCTTCAAATTGACCCATTAGAAATTACTTTGTTAAGAACTTGAAAGTTAGTAAATAATAATAAAGCCGGAGCATTTGCCCCGGCTTAAAATAAATTTTAATGTTTTAATCAAAGTTTACCAGTAATCTCCTCACTCATTGGAGTAACCTTACTTGGAAAATATTGCAGCAGGTTTCCATTTTCATCCAATAAAAATTTACCAAAATTCCAGCCAATCTCAGCGTCTAAAACACCATTTTCAGTTTTACTGGTAAGCCATTTAAAAATGGGTGCTTTATCATCGCCTTTTACCGAAACTTTTGCAGCCATAGGAAAAGTAACGCCGTAATTCTTTTTACAAAATTCTCCTATTTCGGTGTTGGTGCCTGGCTCTTGCCCGCCAAAGTTGTTGGCAGGAAAACCTACAATCACTAATTTATCCTGGTATTTTTTGTACAAAGCTTCCAATCCTTCATATTGCGGCGTGTAGCCGCATTTTGAAGCAGTGTTTACTATTAATATTTTTTTGCCTTTGTATTTTGAAAAGTCAATAGTGCCGCCGTCTAATGCTTCTACCTTAAAATCGTAAATAGATTTTGCAGTAACAGGAGTTGCTGTATTTGTAGTAGCATTTGTCATTTCAGAAGTGTGGTTGGTTTGTGCTGCACAGGATAATAATGCTGTGGTTATAGCTAATAATTTAATCATAATAGTTTTTAGTTTCTTAAAAGTGTAACAAATATGTTAAGATAAAGTTCGGTAAAATTTTATTGGAGAATGATACCATTCATCCAGAAATAAAATTATTTTTCATAACAGCCTAAATCGGGCAGGCCGTTATTTCTGTTATTATCATCAAGATCTTTTATAAAACCTGTGTTGCTGCCTTTGTTTATTCCCGGCGCATTAATGTTTGAAATCCTGAAATTATAAATCCGCTTCACCACATCAATACTGTCAAATAATGGGTTTTGATTTTTTAAATTATTGGTTAATGTGCTGTTAGTGGGGTCGCTCCCTCTGTATAAATTATTTTCGAACTTAACCATAAAACTATTGTTACCTTGTTTGTTAACTGTCACTTCATTGTTTACAAAGCCGGAACTATCAGCCCAAAAAATACAATTGCGAAATACTGCGTTTAAATTAGCTGTAACTGTTGAGCCGCCTTGTGCAGCAAAATTATTTACAGTTAATAAAGGATTTTTATGGTTGATATATAAATTGGAATAAGCAGCAACTGTACAGTTGGTAAAATTATAATCGCCGCCATAAACTAATGCTATATTGCTGCCGCAATTACTTATTAAGCTGTTATTAATTTGCAAACTGGTATTGGCACAAAGTATGCCTGCATCGTAAGCATTATCAATTATACATTGCTGCATAATAATTTTTGGATTTGCATTTACCGATGGTGCTGTTGCAACCATAGCCTGGTAAGCATTTTTAATTATTGCAAATTTCAACACATTGTTTTTACTGTTGCCTCTGAAATAAATGCCGGGCCAACTTGCTGGCAAATCTTTATAATCATTATCCAGCCTGTCGCCTGCAAAAACTACTTCGTTATTTTTTGTGCCATTAATAATTAATGTACCATCTACAATAAATGGGGCGTCGGCATGGCTGTAAATTTTGGTGCCGGGTTGAATAGTTAATGTTGCAGTGGTATCAATACGGATGCTTTTTAGAATTACATAAGGTAAGTTATTTGTCCAGTTAACATTACCGGTAATAACTTTATTACTTAAAAAAACAGCATTTTGTCCATAAGCCTGCAATTGTACAAAACGATCAATGCCATTGTAGTTAATTAAAATACTATCGCTGATAATAAAAGGAAGATTCGCTGGATTAGGATTGATAGAAACAGATACAAATACATAGATGCTATCATTGGCGTCAAGTTCTACATTACTTGTTTCGGTAACAGGACTACCATTAATGTTTATTTTAAATACGGATGTTGCACCACCCATTAATTTCACTTTGTTTAATCTGAGCTTTTGATTGTTTTCGTTAATTATTTTAAATGATTTGGTGATGGAGCCGGTGGTTGTAAAAACAGTGTCATACTTTAAGGAGTCAGCAGTTAACCTGAGCCTTGCATCGGCACTGGTTATAAAGGAATCTTTTTTGCAAGAGGAAAGCAAAAAGCAGAAAGCAGAAAGTAGAAAGCAAAAGGAATAAGGGTGCTTTTTCATGTTTCAAAAATAAACTAAAACTATTTAGCAGCGTGTGCTAATGTAGCAATATATAATTTTACATCCTCTGTTTGCATGATAACACTGCCACATGCTTCTAATGTTGCACCAGTGGTTATTACATCATCTACAAGCAAAACACTTTTTCCTTTTAGTGATTCAGGATATTTAATTGTAAAACTTCCGGCAACATTTTCCCATCTTTCGGTGCGGTGTTTACGGGTTTGTGTTTCTGTAAAACGCTGTCGTAAAACATTGCCATTAAACACCGGCACATTCATTACAGCAGACATGCCATTGCAAATTATCGCTGCCTGGTTATAACCTCTTTTACGTTCTTTATCAGGATAAAGCGGCAAAGGAATTAAGTAATCGATATTATTAAAGCGGTTGCTGTTAAGTAAACTTTTGCCCATCATTTCACCCATATAAAAACCAATGGCGGTATTGTTTTTATATTTTAGTTGATGAATAAGGTGTTGCAATAAAGATTCTTTTGAAAAATAAAATTCGCTGTGTGCAGCAGTGATGGGTATGCGGCCCCAAAATATTTTTTCTACCGGGTTATTACTGTGTTGTGCAAAATTAGTTTGTGGTAAATTGTTGATGCAATGTAAACAGAGCTGATTGTTTTCCTGCAATAAATCGCTACAGCAACCGGTGCATAGGTGTGGGTAAAAAAGGTGGAGGGTGGAGGAGAATATGTTTTTTAACGTTTGCATAAAATAAACCTGTTTAAATTATAATACACTAAAGCCACTTCAGGGGTTTGGGGTTAAAACAAATACTGATAAACTTCTTCCACCTTACCCAGCGCCACAATCTCAATACTAGTTTTATGCTTGGGTAAACTTTTAGCATTGTATTTACTCACAATAATTTTTTCAAAACCTAATTTCTCTGCTTCGGCAATACGTTGTTCTATACGGTTTACTGCCCTTATCTCGCCACTTAATCCCACTTCTCCGGCAAAACAAATATGTTGGGGGAGGGAAACATCTTCGTAACTACTCAGCAATGCACATACAATGGCGAGGTCAATTGATGGGTCCTCTATCTTTAAGCCCCCGGCAATATTTACAAACACATCTTTTACGCCAAAATGAAAACCACCACGTTTTTCCAGCACGGCTAATAATAATTGTAAGCGGCGCAAATCAAAACCGCTAACAGTTCGTTGCGGTGTGCCGTACACACTTTGCGTAACCAATGCCTGTGTTTCAATTAGCAGCGGCCGCATGCCTTCAATAGTTGCAGCAATAGCAATACCACTTAAGGCATCTTCTTTTTGTGTAATTAAAATTTCGCTGGGGTTGGTAACGGCCCTCATTCCTTCGCCTGTCATTTCGTAAATGCCCAACTCGGCGGTAGAACCAAAACGGTTTTTTAAAGTACGCAAAATGCGGTAGGCATAATGGCGGTCGCCTTCAAACTGCAACACGGTATCTACCATGTGTTCTAAAATTTTTGGCCCTGCAATGTTGCCATCCTTGGTTATGTGGCCAATTAAAAACACGGGTGTGTTAGTTTCTTTGGCAAAGCGTTGCAGTTCTGCTGCGGTTTCTCTAATCTGGCTAATGCTGCCGGGGCCACTTTCTACAAAAGGTGATTGTAATGTTTGTATAGAATCTACGATAACCAATTGTGGTTTTAATTTTTTTACTTCTGCAAAAATAGTTTTGGTATCTGTCTCGGTAAGTAAATAAAAATTTTCGCTGGCAATGCCAATCCTATCGGCACGCATTTTAATTTGCTGCTCACTTTCTTCTCCACTTATATATAATGTAACCACATCTTTCAGTTGCAAACCAATTTGTAAAAACAAAGTTGATTTACCAATACCCGGTTCTCCCGCAACTAACACAATACTTCCTAAAACAATTCCACCTCCCAGCACACGGTTTAATTCACTATCCTGCGTAAGAATTCTTTTTTCTTCGGCACTGCTAACTTCGTTGATGGAAATGGTTTTTATTTTCCCGTCTCTTTTATACTCTGCCCATTCATCTTTTTCTTT
>JAYSTT010000492.1:0-6290 GCA_043719495.1 Ferruginibacter sp.
TACTTAAAAAAAGACAGCGGCATTACTGCAGGCGGTATGCACTATTTATTTCAACAAATTGCAGATACCAACAGCAGCCGAACCATTATCTCCAAAGCATTTTATAAATCGGGTAATTATTTTGTACTGATGGCGTTAACAGATACCCTTACCCCACACAGCAGCTTACTGGCTAATTTTATTACAACATTTACTCCCTCAGATACGGTAAAAGGCGAATCGCCTTTTATAAAACATAATGCAGAATTTTTTAAAAGTTTTGCAAGTAAAGACAGTGCCACTTATTCCAAAGCAATTAAGCTGCTTAAAACAATTGAATTTGATTCAAGTGATGCCCCTTTTCTTAAAAAAATAATTGACAGTATTAGCTGGAAAACGAAAGATTATTTACAGTTAAAACAAAATTTTATTACACAGTTACGGGAAACCAAAGACAGTAACCTGGTGGATTATTTAAAGCAATTGTATGTTGCGGCAAAAGATACTGCCGATTTACAAAATACCATTTTGCAAACATTGCTGGGCATAAAAACCAAAAAATCATTTATAGCTTTTAAAGACTTAATTATTGGCGAGCCACCGGTAGTTACATCGGGTGATAGTTATAGCGATTACAGCTACAGTGATATAATAAAGAATGTGGGTAAACTGGCAAAAGCATTTACTAAAACAAAAAGCAATTATGGGAATAATGATAACAAATGGTATCCGCTCTATGACACACTTTCGCTTGTAAAATTTATCTTCCCTGATATATTGCAGTTAATAAACGTTGACGATTATAAAGGCAATATAATGGAATTGTTAACCACAATGGTAGATAGCGGTTATGCAGATAGTAAAGATTACGAAACTTATTTTTTAAAATTTTATGCAGAAGCAAAGCAGGAATTAAAAAAAGAAAAAGCCAAAGAAAACCAGGCGGCAATAGCAAAAGCAGAAAAAGTTAATAAGGCTGATGATTCAGAAGATATTTTAAATTTAAACCGGGACAACAACGGCGACAAAGGCAATGATCAGTTACAGAGTTATGCTGTACTGTTGTTGCCCTACTGGGATAAAAACCCCGGTGTGGCTCAGTTTTTTGATGATTTAATGAAACTGAAAAATAAACAGATCAGGTTTAATACCATGCTGCTGTTATTAAGGAATAAAAAACCGGTACCCGATTCGGTATTAAATTTTTATGCAACGCAGGAAGAATACCGGATTGATTTGTACAGAAGCCTGAAAAAAGCAAAACTTCTCGACAAATTTCCTTTAAAATATAATAACCAACTGGATTTAGTTAAAAGCGCTTTGGCAAATACTTCTTCTTATCAAAAGTATGATACACTGGCATTTTTGGATAGAACGGGAGTTGCCTATAATAATAAAAAAGGTGTGGTATATTTCTTTAAATATAAAAATAGGAAGGAAGAAAAAAAATGGAAGATACTTTCTTTTGGTTTGCAACCCGAAAATGCAAAAGAATTTAATGAAGATAATGACGATTTTAATTCGTCCGGTTCATACAACTATGGAAGAAATGAGGATGAAAATAAATTAGACGAAACAAAACCGGAAAAAGAACAATTACAAAACCTGTTAAAAAAAATGTTGTATAAAATGCATAGTAGTGCAGCCAGATTTTATATTGGGGCTTATGGCGATGAAGATAATGATATACTGACTGAAAAAATGAAAACTAACCGTTACCGTAATTGAGGTATTAACTGTTTACCGGGGATAGCAGCAATTAATTTTTGAGTGTATTCATTTTTTGGGTAGGTATAAATTTGTTCAGCCGTGCCTTCCTCTATAATTTTTCCTTTATTCATTACTAAAATTCTGTCACTTACATATCTTACTACAGAGAGGTCGTGCGATATGAATATAGAAGTAAACCCAAATTCTTTTTTAAGATCACTTAAAAGATTTAATACTTGTGCCTGCACACTTACATCCAGTGCAGATACACTTTCATCAAAAATTAAAAAAGAAGGGTTTAATGCCAAAGCCCTGGCTATGCAAATACGCTGGCGCTGCCCGCCACTAAACTGGTGTGGGTAGCGGTTAAAATGTTCAGGCAGTAAACTTACTTTATCCAAAAGTTCAATAACCTTTTCTTTTCGCTGGTTAGTGTTATCTAACAGGCCATGTACTTTTAGCGGTTCCAAAATGGCGTTGCCAATAGTAATGCGGGGGTTTAAAGAGCCATACGGATCCTGAAAAACTATCTGTAAATCTTTACGCATATTGCGTAAAGCCGTTTTTTTAATTTGTGTAATATCGGTTCCCTCTAAATAAATTTTACCTTCAGTGGGTTGTATTAACTGCAAAATTGTTCTGCCCAAAGTTGTTTTACCACAGCCACTTTCGCCCACAAGGCCCAAAGTTTCTCCCTGCTTTACTTCAAAACTAACATCATCAACAGCTTTAAAAAATGGAGACGGCTTTCCAAATAATTTTTTCTTAACAGGAAAATAAACCTTTAAATTTTCAACTTGTAAAACAATGGATGCTGGTTCGTTTTTCGAAGTTGGTGAGGAGTTCGCTTGTTTTAAGCTTTCAGTTTTTTGCTCCTGGTTTTTTTCGCTATCAATTCCAATAAAATCACTTACCACCGGTAATTTTTCTCCTTTGGCTTTGCCCGAGGGCCTGCAGGCCAGCAATGCTTTTGTGTATGGATGTTGTGGGCTTTGTAAAACATCTTTTGTAATTCCCTGTTCTACTATTTCTCCTTTATACATTACCACAATCCTGTCGGCAATATCTGCAACAATACCCAGGTCGTGTGTAATTAAAATAACACCCATTTGGTTTTGCTGCTGTAATTCTTTAATTAGTTCCAGTATGTTTTTTTGTACCGTTACATCCAGTGCTGTGGTGGGTTCATCTGCAATTAATAAGGAAGGATTGCAGCAAATTGCCATAGCAATCATTACTCTTTGTTTTTGCCCGCCACTTAATTCATGTGGGTATCGGTTAATAATGGCCTCAGGGTTTGGTAGTTTTACTTTTTCGAAAAGTGCAATAGTTTTTTGTTTTGCAATTTTAGTGTTTACGTTTTGATGCAGCCGTATAGATTCCATTACCTGCTTACCACAGGTAAAAACGGGGTTTAAAGATGTCATTGGTTCCTGAAAAATCATGGCAATATCTTTACCACGTATTTCATTTATTTCAGCTGCAGATATTTTTATTAAGTTAGCTGGTTGTTTTTCTCTTTTAAAAAGTAAGGTTTTACCGGTAACAATACTTTGCTGGGGCAGTAATTGTAATAACGCCAATGCTGTTACAGATTTTCCCGATCCGCTTTCCCCAACAATAGCCACCATTTCTCCTTTTTTTATTTCAAGAGAAGTATTTTTAACAGCAATGCTTTTTTCACCTTCGTTGCTGAATTGAATAGAAAGATTTTGTATAGAAAGAAGTGCTGGCAATTTATTGTGTTGTGAATGGCTGGATAAGCGTTTATAATTGTTGAATTGAAAATGTATGAATGATAAGTGACAGAGGATTGAAAATTAAAATTGCAAATGTCTTACTGTTAATCCGTTATTGATTAATTGCTTTAAAGAATCAATACCAATCTTTAAATGTCTTTCAACAAATGCAGCGGTAACATTTTTATCACTGGCTTCTGTTTTTACACCTTCGGGCACCATGGGCTGATCGCTTACCAGCAACAAAGCACCGGTAGGGATTTTGTTATAAAAACCTACCGAAAATATTGTGGCGGTTTCCATATCAATAGCATAGGCCCTTACTTTTTCTAAATTGAGTTTAAATTCCTCGTCATGTTCCCAAACTCTGCGGTTGGTAGTATACACTGTACCGGTCCAGTAATCAGTTTCATAATCTCTGATAGTAGTGGAAATTGCTTTTTGTAAACTAAATGAAGGCAATGCCGGGACTATAGGTGGAAAATAATCATCACTGGTTCCTTCACCCCTCATTGCTGCAATAGGTAAAATTAAATCGCCAATGCTATGCCGCTTTTTTAAACCGCCACATTTACCTAAAAATAATACAGCCTTGGGATGAATGGCGCTTAATAAATCCATAATAGTTGCAGCACCGGGGCTTCCCATTCCAAAATTTATAATGGTTATGTCATTTGCAGTGGCACATTGCATTGGCCTGTCACGCCCAATTACTTCAACTTTATTCCAGGCGGCAAACATATCTACATAATTACTGAAGTTGGTTAATAGAATGTATTCTCCAAAATTTTCTATTGCTTCGCCGGTGTATCTGGGCAGCCAGTTGTTTACTATTTCTTCTTTTGTCTTCATTATTTATCGTTTATTTTTTTAGGACAGGCAAAATCTCTTTGCTCAGCATCGTTGTGTCACTCACTTCAACCGTATATCTTTGTGGAACAAGTATTAAATTCGATGCAGTATTTAAAAGTACACAAATTTACTTTATTAAAATCAAAACAGTTCTCCTTTAGGAGATAGGGCTATGATAAAAATTAATTATCCACCATATCAACCCAAAATTAAAAAAGGAGACAATAAGGAATTTATTTTTGATGAAATGCGCAAACGCTGGATAACCCTTACACCGGAAGAATGGGTACGGCAAAATTTTCTGCAATATCTTGTTCATGTAAAAAAATACCCGGCATCTTTAATTGCAATAGAAAAAGAGATTAAGCTGGGGGAATTAAACAAGCGTTTTGATATTGTTGTATATGATAAATTATTAAAACCCTGGATGATAATTGAATGTAAAGAAATGAATGTTGAATTAAATCAACAGGTTTTAGATCAGGTGTTGCGGTATAATATTACCATGCAGGTGCCGTACCTGGTTATTAGCAACGGCAGCCACTGCATGGCTTTTCAATGTATTAATAATCAACTGGTAGAATTAACAGAATTACCACACTAACAATGCCTTTGTGATTTACTTAACCGGTAACCAATTACAAAAATCAAATGTTTAGTTTACCGACGGGCAACCTAATTTTTTATCTTTTTTGTTAAATGAATAAACCATACCAATACTGTAGCTTAAATAATGATCGTTTTTATTTGGGTTAGCGGCTTTGCTAAATCCATCTAAATAATCAGTAAAGCTTAAGCGGTAGCTGGTTTCACCTATTAAAGAAAACCTGTCGTTAAGTGAATAACGTACACCTGCACCAACAGGTAAAACAGGAATTATACGAGGCAATTTTTTTGCGGCATCAATAGCCAATCCTGCTTGTATATCCGAACCATCTCCAAACACGGATGTATTTAAATTACTCCAGTCTCTTTTTATTTTCAAAAAAGAAATACCTCCACCTGCAAAAAGGTAAGGGGAAAAGCGTGGCGATTTGGGAGCCAGAAAACTCCATACCGCCAGTGCGGAAATTTCAGTTAGCGGTGTACTGAAATTAAAATTTCTTTGTTTCCTCCATTCGGGGTTTGAATAAACTCCGTCATTGCCATATAATTTTCCACGATTAATATTTAACCGTAGAGCAAATGACGGACTTAGAATTCTATATACATGTAAGGCCAGTTGGGGCTTCATTGTTTTGTACGAGCCCACTGTTTGAGGTGTTAAATCTCCCTGGTAAACAAAAACGCCGGCACTTAAGCCTACTTCGTATTTGCTCAGATTAATTTGTGCCTGGAGAAAATAAATATTACCAGAAACAAATACAACTGCAAGAACAGTTTTTTTTAATGCAGACTTCATTGGATTTACATTTAAAGATTTAAAAAAGATCAATGTAAAAGTCTGTACTTCGATAGAGTATTTTTTAGTGCTTATGTATCTAACTGTATAATTAGAAAATTATTATTTTAACCAGTCTGTAATACTGTTAAACAAAAGTGAAGATGATTTTATTGGTTAGTTAAAGAGTAACCAAAATTGTTCCAATACAATTTTTAAGAAAGAATGAACAGCAAATACTCTGTTAAAATTAGGAGGAAGGATTGCTGAAACTATTTACCAATTAATTCAATATCATCTTTTGCATTTAAAGATTTTGTTGAATCATACGGCCATTTTTCCTGAAGCTTTGCATAAATAAAATACACCAAAAAGCCACTACCAAAAACAACCAAAAAAGAAAGAATGATGGTTAACCCTGTGGCATAAAAAATAAACAGCCACATGGCAATAGCTAATATAACCGGTAAGGGATATAAAGGCATTTTATACGGTAAATGTTTGCTGCCGTTTCTTTTTCTTAACAACATAACACCAACAGCCTGCCCTACAAATTGCACAATAATACGCATGGCTAAAATGCCATCTATTACATGCTTCATCTTAAATAACAAACTAAAAACAAAAGC
>JAYSTT010000493.1:0-2596 GCA_043719495.1 Ferruginibacter sp.
GTAATAGAATAAACTAAGTGAATTAGAAAATGGATACCTAGTATAATCCTTTTCAATATTAAAATAATAAGATAGTAAAAATGCATCCTTACAATCGAAAGATTTTTTTTCAATTTCAAATGCCTTTTTAATAAAATCATTCAGTAAACTTAAATTATTCAGTATGGCTGTGTTTGAAACAGCAGGGTTTATTTCTATGTCTTTCGCAATAAGGCAAGAATAAAGCCTTGTAATTACTGTAATTGCATTGCCTAAAATCAGTCTTCTCTTGCCCATGTGGCATAAATTATCTATTTTCCCAGGGGGTATTACCGTGCTAATATCACTTATACTTGTCCTTACTTTTATTTCATAATCTGTACCATATTTTTTAATTACTTCAGCTATTTTATTCTGATAGATAAATTGTGATAAATTAAAAGCACTGTCCATTTTACTAATTTCATCCTGTGCATTAGCAAACAGCGTACCTGTGCAAAGCAATAAGAGGAGTATAAATTTCATGCTTAAAAGTAATTAACTTTTTTTTAAGCCTGATACCCACCACAGGGTATTTATTGCACATTAAAAAAACACGCTCGAAAGGGTACAGCATTAAGAAGTGGGGCAGGGATTTATTCTTACCTGCCAATCGCATCCCACAACCGAAAAAGTTGTGGTTGATTTTGATATCAAATAAAATATCTTTGATTAAACACTTTAACACGTTTAGCATGAAAAAAATACCGGATGAAAAATGGAAAGTAATCACTTTTCATAAAACTGCTTTTGGTAAGCATTATGCCATTTCCAACCACGGCAGGTTAGTTTGTTTTGATAAACAACCACATGATGGTACAGCAGTAAAAGGATCTTTACAGGAAGGATACCCGATTTGGCGTTTTAGAAAAAAGAAAAGAAACGGCACTTCAACATATCCCGGAATTTTATTGCACCGGTTGGTAGCCGAAAATTTTTTACCCCCGCCACAAAAAGGTGAAAAGGTTGTTATCCATTTTAATTATAAAAAAACAGATAATCGCTATACCAATCTCGGCTGGGCAACTATACCCGAAGCATCTGCACATGCACAAGGCAGCCCCTTTGTAAAAAAAGCCAGAAGATTAGCTGCTGAAAATGGAACTGGCGGCAACACCAAACTTACCATTGAAAAAGTAAAAGAAATTAAAGCGTTACTGGCCCATGGCGAAACACTAAAAGAAATAGCTGCAAAATACAAAGTAAGCGATATGCAAATTTATCGTATTAAAATTGGCGAAAATTGGAAACATGTAATATAATTGTTCTGCCGCAAAAAATGCGACAGAACAATTATATTCAAGAAATAAAAAGTAATAGTAATTATGTTTTGGGTTCAGCCACATCTTCAATAAGCCGCAGCAGTTTAATGGTACTTTTTACATTCATTTCGGTTAGCTTTTGATAATCTTCTATTGATATACCACCCGGCACAGAATTTTTTTGGCTTATCAAAGCATTATTATTAATAAAATCACTTAACCAAACCAGCAACACTACCTGCAACTGCGAAAGGTTGCTCCTGCTTTCCTGTATTTTATTGGCTGGTGTAGTTATAAAGTAAGTTACAATATTAATTAAACCCAGTGTGCCAAAGGCAACAGATAGTATTGTTTTACCCATTGCGCCAAATACTACAGCAGTAATAATAAGCAGTACACCCAAAATAAATGCAATAGTATAAATAAGTAATACCCTTTCGTATGCTTTTAAAGTACCAGTTGCATTACTAATCAATGATTCTTTTAGTTTTTTTATAAGGCTATAAGTGTCATCTCCGCTTTGTGCAAGCAGATGCTGTTGCCTTAAAAATTCTTTAGTGTTGTTTTCAACTATTTCCATTTTATAATTTTAAAAGTAATAAAAATTAACATTTATTGCCTTACTATCTTTTGCCGCAACTACCGCATCGCCATATTTTACTTTTAAAAACATTGGCAATTGATTGATAAGTGCTACCTTTTCTCTTTACGGAATCAACTTTTTTTTGACTATTATAGTTTAACCCCTCATTAACCTGTAGCGATAATTGCTGCTTATCGGTGCTGTATTGCCATGCAAAATTTACCGCCGGGTTCAGCCCCAATTGATTCCCTGAAATTTTGGGGATAATTATACCACGATTAGTGATAGTAGGGCCTTGGCTATAACTCAAATTACTGTTCAGTAAAAGCCCAAGTGCTTTAAAGCCCGGTGTACGGTATTTAAAATCGCTTAATTTAAAATTAGTAACCTGTGCAGTAAGAATATGCGTTATAAACGTTGCTGCAATTAATAAAATGGTTTTGGTTTGTTTTTGTAACATAAAATAAGCGTTTAAAGTTTTTTGTAAAACCTCACCCCAACCCCTCTCCATCCTTCGACAAGCTCAGGAGAGAGGGAACTGGAATGGATTAAATAGTATTTCACTTTGGTATTAAATTATTTTTAAGGATACTGGATAAATTGAATAAGGTTTTGCGTTATGGAGATAAAGGATGATGTAATAGTATGCTGATTTACTTTTATAAGAAATACCCAATTTGCAGTATAAAATACCAGGCGTAATTATTACTTTGTTTTGTTATTGGCGTACAAT
>JAYSTT010000494.1:0-15133 GCA_043719495.1 Ferruginibacter sp.
CAAAGAGCCCCGGCAAAAGATGATCAACATTATGTATTTAGTGTTGACAGCCATCTTGGCACTGAACGTTTCGGCTGAAGTTATTGAAGCCTTTAAAACGGTAGATAAAAGTTTGCAAGGTTCTACAACAAATATAACTGCTGCAAATGCTACTATTTATCAATCTTTGGCTGATAAACTGGCGGATGAAAAAACCAGAGAAAAAGCCGCTATCTGGAAGCCCAAGGCAGACTCTGCAAAAATGTATACTGATGCAATTAGTGAGTATATTGATGGACTAAAAAAGCAGTTAAAAGAAGGAGCTGGTTTACGGATGAAAGAAAAAGATGGCAAACAGTACGAAGATTTTAAAGAGGATAACCTGGATGCATCAACCCGTTTGTTTGAAACGAATAAAAAAGGCGAAGAACTTAAAACTAAATTGGAAGAATATAAAACACATCTTCTTGCTTTAAGCCCGGATATTAAAAAGAAATTTGAAACTAATTTCCCGGTAAATACTAATCCGGTTGAAGGAAAAGAAGGAAAAAAGGATTTTACCACAGGGTACTTCCACATGACGCCAACTGTTGCCGCACTTACCATGTTAAGTAAATTTCAAAATAATATTAAAAACGCTGAAAACCAGGTAGTATCATTCTGTCATGAACAGGTAGGAGCAGTAAAAATTCAGTTTAATGCATTTAAACCAATTGTAACTGCAAGTGCAAGTTATTTAATGCCTAATGATGAACTGGTAATCCAGGCAGGTGTTGGTGCTTTTAATACAACAGCTAGTCCAAAAGTTTACTTTAATGGAAATGCTGCGCAGATGGATGAAAATGGCGTTGGTACTTATAAAAATAAAGTGTCAAGTTCAGGTAGTGTAACAGTAGTTGTTGAGTATACAAAACCTGATGGAACTATTGCAAAAACTGATCCTGTTCCCATTAAATATACAGTGGGCCAGTCGAGCAGTGCAACAGTTTCATTAGATAAGATGGATGTATTTTATGTTGGGTTAGATAATCCAATAACGATATCATCACCTACCGGAATGGATAGAACATCTATTGTGGGAAATAATTGTACAATTAAAGGGTCTGGGCCAAGCAGAACAGTAAGTGTTACTGGCACTGGTACTACTTGTTCAATTACAGTTTCACCACAGGGAAGCACAGCTTACTCACACACGTACAGAATAAAAAGAATTCCGGAACCTTCTTTTATGATAGGTTCAGGTAAAACAAGGATGCTATCATCAGATTTTAAATCACAGCAGTTTTGCAGGGCAGATATGGGGCCTGACTTTATATATGATGTTAGGTATTCAGTATTAAGCGCAACGGTATATTTTTCAGGAGCGAATTTTCAAAATGTTGTTACAGCTTCAATTACCGGAAATAACCTGGCAGCTCTTGATGTTTATTTTAAACGTTGTGGCCCGGGTTCTGTAGTGAGTTTTGATAATATTAAAGTTTCTGGTCCGGATGGTACAAGGGTAATTGACGGGAAATCATTTGCTCTATATTAATAGTATTTTTTAATTTATATGATATGAAAAAGAGTTTAATTAAGTATGGTTTTCTGATGGTGATTGCACTGGGTGTTTTTGGAAGTGCTATGGCTCAAAAAAAGCCACGTACTGTTAAAAAACGTCCTGCAACAAGTAAAACAGCTAAAGGCAAAACCAAGTCAAAAGTAAAGACTGCTACGCAGGTTACTGATACTTTGGCTAAAGCAGTTGTTGCAGCTCCGGTAATTAATGACAGTATACCCATTAAAGAGGTAAAAAAATCATTACGTCAGGATGAAGCTGTTGAAACATCCAGTTTAAGAGACAGAACCCCCCTGCCTTATGAAAATTTAAGAGCAGATGATGCCTTGTTTCGTCATAAAATATGGAGAGAAATAGATATCAGGGAAAAAATAAACCTTCCTTTCAGATACTCTGCAGATGAAAATAATGGTAACCAACGTTTCATTTCAATTCTGTTGCAAGCTATTCAGGACAGTGCAGTAACTGTATTCAGTAATATAGATGATCGCTTTACAACCCCAATGACAAAAGGGGATGTAGTTAAATCAATTGGTGGAGAGCCATATCCTAGTAAACAATATGATTCTCTTGGCAATGAGATTGGTATTAAAATGGTGCAAAGAGAGATTAACCTGGATTCTATTTATAAATTTCATGTAAAGGAAGAAGTGATTTTTGATAAAGAAAGTTCACGTTTATTCTGGAGAATATTAGGTATTGCACCAGTTATGAATGTAATAAACTCCCAGGGAATTAATCTTGGGCCAACTGAATTATTTTGGGTGTATTATCCAGATATGAGGCCTGTATTTGCTAAATATGAAGTATATAATGGCAAAAATTTTGGTGCCCGTATGAGTTGGGAAGAATTATTTGAAAGCAGGATGTTTTATGGCCGCATTATTAAAAGCACCATCGACAATCCTTATGATTTATTAATAAGTAATTACAGCGGATTGGGAGATAAACCAATACTTCAATTGCTGGAAGGTGAAAATATTAAAGAAAAAATATTTAACTACGAACAGGATTTGTGGAGTTACTAAGCTGATTTTTAAAGAATATATTGTTAAGCCCCCGTTTTTCCGGGGGCTTTTGTATTTAACTCTTATTTTCTTTAAAACGTATTGCAATAACTTTCAGTTCTTCCTGAGTAAGGGGAGATGTTTGCTTAAGTAAATTAATAAAAGCAGCTACCTCTTGCTCATTAGCAGGGCAACCAATATTTTCACCGGCTGCATTTACAGGAACTCCTTCTTTACGGATATAACTATCTCCTAGCAATTTACCCTCTTTGTTTAAAATTACCCAAAAAGGAAGGCCTGCGTTGTCTCCAAGATATTTTGTTTTTATTTCAGCTGCTCCGGGGTTTTCTAAATTTTTATTTTCTTTACTTTCTTCAACAGTTAAATGTACTGTAACATAATTATCTTCAAATTTTTTTTTGCATTTATCATCCTGCATTGAGGCATCCATTTTTTTGCACCAGCCACACCAACTTGCATGAAAAATCAGGATCACATTTTTATTTTCTTTAGCTGCCTGCTGGTATGCCTTAGCTAAAATTTCTTTTGCAGGTAAAACTTCCGGTTGGGCATATAATGATAAAGAAAAAAGGTAAGCTGAAATAAATAAAGTAAATTTCATAATTAATAATTTTAATAAAAGTAACAAAAATTAAATTCCCCGGGTTGTTAAATAGCTGTTCATTTCATTTTGATATTGCTGTGCAATCATCCTTGCCTCTTCTGCAAAATTTTCTTTTTCGCTGGCAAAAATAATAGCCCTGCTGGCATTAACTAAAAGACCGCAATCATTATTCATTCCAAATTCGCTTACTTCTTCTAAACTGCCCCCCTGAAAACCAACGCCGGGTACCAATAAAAAATTATCAGGTATAATTTTACGGATGTCTTCCAAATCTATTGCTTTTGTAGCACCCACCACAAACATCAAATTATCTTTATTACCCCAGGCGCTTACTTTTTTTAATACCTGTTCGTATAGAAAATCTTCCCCAATTTTCCTGCCTTGGTTCGTGGCTTCACTAACCAACCGCAGCTGTTCAAAATCTTTACTTCCGGCATTGCTGGTTAAACCTAAAACAATGGTCCATTTATTTTCGTATTCCAAAAAAGGCTTTACACTGTCTTCGCCCATATAAGGTGCAACTGTAATTGCATCAAAGTTCAGTGTTTCAAAAAATGCTTTTGCGTATTGAGAAGAAGTATTGCCGATATCGCCCCGTTTGGCATCAGCAATTTTTAAATGTTCAGTAGGAATATAGTTTACGGTTTTCTCCATCGCTTCCCAGCCCTTCAAGCCAAGTGCTTCATAAAAGGCAGTGTTTATTTTATAACTCACACACAAATCTTTGGTGGCATCAATAATAGCTTTATTGAATTCAAAAATCGCATCAGGATGTGATTGTAAATATTTTGGTATTTTAGTGATATCGGTATCCAACCCAACACAGAGGTAAGATCTTTTTTGTTGAATTTGTTCTATTAGTTGTTTTCTTGTCATGCGGTAAAGTTAATCTGCAAAATATTTTCAAAATTAAAGAATCAGTTAAATTCAGAATCATCATAATAATCTGCGATCCATTTCCTCTGCAATTTTAAACGAATTTTCATCGCCTCTTTTTTTAAGCTGCTCAATAATATTCTTTTGAGAAGCCTTATCCCGGTTCTGACTCAGCTTAAAAGTATTTTCAAAACTTTCGACTTCAATACTAAAACCCACAATGGCTTTTAACATGGGTATTACATACTCATCAGGCAAAGCATTAAATGCTGCAGCAGTTTCTTTTCCTTCATATTTGTTCGTAATGGCTTTTATAGCTTCATAAGTTCCTTTTTCGTCAGTAAAAGTAATTTTCCCTTTGGCATGCACGGTCATATAATTCCATGTAGATGCCATTTTCGGATTGCTGTACCAACTTGCACTTACATAACAATGCGGCCCTGTAAAAATCACCAGCACACTATTGTTTTTTTCAAAAGCTACATGATGGTCAGTCTTTCTCATCAGGTGCCCATGTAAAATTATTTTGTCATTTTTTATTTCTGTTGACAAAGGAATTTGAGTTGCAACTGGATATTTTTCTCCAATACCAGTAATCAGGGCAAAGGCATTTTCTTTCATAAAAGCAATTACTTTTTCCTGGTCAGGCTCTGTGTAGTAAGGGAATTTGTACATTTTTATTTTTTTAAAAAATCGTTTATAATTCTCTTAAATATCATTGTGAACTTGTTGGGTTATTTTTTCTTTTAGCAAAAGGAAAGAAGCATATCACTTGTACCGCATACCATTGTACATTAACATAACAATGCAAGCATTTTCTCTTCTATCAATTCACTCTGCCAAATATTTTCAATGTCCGGCAATGCCATTATCTGCTGCATTATCGCTTCCTGACTTATGCTGTTTTTTAAAGCTTCGCTATATCTTATTTGCGGACTAAACGTTACCTGTGCGTAAGCAGGTGTCCATTTATCAGGATGTTTTTTACTGAAGGCAGTTTCAATTTTTTTCTGTAATAAAAATTTAGGATCGCCAACCTTGTCCCTCATCTCAATAAAATTATTTAATGCCAGTTCTGCAATGGCATCGCCATCGGGCTTTCGTAATGTTTGATATTCTTCTAAAATCAGGTTCCAGTTGTCATGATGTTTATCTATTAATTGATTCAAAACACGGCAATCTTCAAACCCACAATTCATGCCCTGTCCAAAAAAAGGAACAATGGCATGTGCCGCATCTCCGATAAGTGCAAATTTATCTTCCCTTATCCAGGGAAAACATTTTACAGTAACTAACGAAGCGGTGGGGTTATTAAAAAAATCATCTTCCAGCGAAGGTATCAATGCTGCTGCATCTGCAAAAGTTTTTTCAAAAAATGATTTTACTTTTTCTTTAGTGGTTAATGATGTAAAAGAAGGCTCACCTTCAAAGGGAAAAAACAATGTACAGGTAAAACTGCCATCAATATTAGGCAAGGCAATCAGCATATAATTTCCCCTTGGCCATATGTGCAAGGCATTTTTCTCCATCATAAATTCGCCATTGCTTCCGGCAGGAATAGTTAATTCTTTATAGCCAAAGTCGATATAATATTGCTGGTATTGAAATCTGTCGTGTTGTAACTGATGTGTTAATCTTGCTGCGGAAAAAGCTCCATCGCTCCCGAAGGCCAGTTGATAGTTGATGACGGATGGTTGCTGGTTGGTATCTTCAAAATGAACAATATTATTTTTCCAATCTATCTTTTCGCATTTTTCATTGAAATGAATTTCAACAGCACTTTTTTCCGCCAGATCCATCAACATTTTATTCAACTTTCCTCTGGAAACAGAATTTATAAACTGACCTTCGTTTCCATAAGGTTGGTAAGCTGTACTGCCATCTGCATTGTGAATATACCTTCCATGCATTGGAATAGAAATCTTTTTTATTTCTTCCATAATGCCCACTTCTTCCAATGCCTTTATTCCCCTGTCGCTCAATGCAAGGTTGATGGAACGGCCGGCAATCATATTTTCATTTCTCATGTCGCCACGACGCTCATATATTTTTACGTTATATCCTCTCTTACTTAAATAAATAGAAAGCAATGAACCAACAAGGCCTGCGCCAATGATGAGCGTATCTTTTTTTTGCATTATTATTTATTTAAAAAGGCTTTTACAATTTGCCCAGATGTAAATACATCAGTAAATGTATTGTACAACGGAACTGGTGCCACACGAATTACATTAGGTTCTCTCCAGTCTGCCAGTACTCCCTGTTGTTTCAGGGCATCAAAAACTTCTTTTCCTTTTTCCAGCATCAGCATACTTACCTGGCACCCCTTTTCATTTTGTGGTGTAATTACTTCAATTAATTTTTCTTTTAACCCAGCATTTATTTCGTCAATAATAAAAATTAAATAGTCACTCAGTAATTTTCCTTTTGCAATTAAATTTTCTATTCCTGCTGCTTCAAAAATATCTAAGGCAGCTTTGTGTGCAGCCATGGATAAAATAGGGGCGTTACTCAATTGCCAACCTTCTGCAGTAGGTATGGGTTCAAAACCTTTCTCCATCTTAAAACGGGTGTCTTTGGTATGTCCCCACCAGCCTGCAAAGCGGGGTATAGTGGTATCGATAATATGCTTTTGATTAATATAAATTCCAGCAACACCACCCGGGCCACTGTTTAAATATTTATAAGAACACCAGCAGGCAAAATCCACATTCCAATCATGTAAGTGCAACTCTACATTGCCGGCTGCATGAGCCAAATCAAATCCTGCAATGGCACCAACTGCATGTGCTGCCGCAGTAATTTTTTGCAGGTTAAAATATTGCCCGGTATAATAATTTACGCCACCAAATAAAACTAATGCTACACTATCACCGTGTTTTTTTATGGTGTATATAATATCTTCTGTTCGTAAAGTGTATTCACCTTCTCTCGGGCCTACTTCAATAACAGTATCTTCATAGTTAAAGCCATGATATTTTACCTGCGATTCCATAGCATACTGATCTGATGGAAATGCTTTTGCTTCGCAAATAATTTTATACCGATGTTTTGTTGGCCGGTAAAAACTCACCATCAGCAAATGTAAATTCACAGTGAGTTGATTCATTACCACAATCTCTTCGGGTAATGCGCCAATGATCTTTGCTAATTGTTTTGGAAAAATTTCATGGTAAGGCATCCATGGTTTCCTGGCATGAAAATGTCCTTCCACTCCAAAGTTGGCCCAGTCCTCCAGTTCATTCAGTACATAATCCTGTGTGGTTTTTGGTTGCAGGCCAAGTGAGTTGCCGGCGAAGTAAATAGATTCTTTGCCATTGATAACAGGAATATAAAACTGATCTCTGAAATGTTTTAGAGGATCGATTTCATCAAGCTGTTGAGCAAAGGCTAAAGTATTTTCAAAATTCATTTGTACAGTTTAATCTATGGTGGCTATTACTTTTAATTCAATCGCAATTGGTGTAGGTAAATTTTTCACTTCAACAGTTGTTCTGCAGGCTTGCACTGTTGTAAAATATTCTCCATAAATTTTATTGTACAGCGGAAAATCTTTTTTCATGTTGGTTAAAAAAACAGTGACATCCACAATTTTATCCCAGCTGCTGCCGCTGACTTCCAGTACGGCTTTTACATTGGCAAAACATTGGCGGCATTCAGCTTCAATATCGTACTTTAATATATTTCCTTCATTATCTAATTCTAATCCGGGTATGGAATTATCTGTTGCATTTCTGCTGCCAATGCCCGAAAGAAATAATAAGTTACCTACTTTTCTTGCATGCGGATAAGCGCCTAAAGGTTTTGCTGCGGTTTCAGTATTAATCACTTGATTGCTTTCGATATTATTGTTTGGTGTTTGTTGTTTGGTGTTGTTTGGCGGCTGGTTCTTTTCATTACCGGGCTGCCGGTTAATAAATTTTTGACCTTTAATATTTGTTTGATTAAGGTATCTGATAAATGCCCCTATCTTATTTCCCACTTTTAAATTAAGTTCATTTAAAACGGTAAAATTATCCTTGTTTATATGTTTTCTGTCGATGCTTCTTATTAACTGCGATTGTAATTCTGTAGCTGATGCTTTTGCGATACTTAAAAATTGAATAAATTCTAACCTGCCCCCTCTGCCAAAACCTTCAGCTATATTATCCATAACAGAGCCGGAACTTCTTCTCATTTGGTCTTTTAATTCAAAGTCTTTTGCAAGGGTTTCTGAAGTTATAGTTATATTATAAACCTGCAATTGTAATTCTCTTGCCAGTTGCCAAATTTCTAAATCTTCAAAAGTTTGTATTGTAGCCATATAAAAATAAAATTATTGGGTGTTTAGCTCTTAGCACATTTATACAACATAACTAAGGCTAAATAAAAAACGCCTTAATAATAATTGTACCAACTCCCAACAAAAAAACGCTAAACACTAAATGCCAAACATAAAAGTTAAACAGCAAACGAAATACATACATTCTTACTTTCCGTAAAAAACCGCAATGCTTCCCAACCGCCTTCTCTGCCCACACCACTATTTTTCATTCCACCAAATGGTGTACGCAAATCTCTCACCAGCCAGCAATTGATCCAGATGATGCCACTCTGTACTTTTGCTGCCATGCGGTTAGCTTTGCTGATATCCTGTGTCCAGATAGTTGTTGCTAATCCATAATGTGTAGCGTTGGCTAATTGTAAAACTTCTTCTTCGGTTTCAAAAGATTGAATGGTTACCACAGGGCCAAAAATTTCTTCCTGATTAGTTTTGCAATCCTGGTCTAATCCTTCAATTATTGTTGGGGCAATAAAATAGCCATTGGCACACCTGCCTTCTAATTGAATTGCATTACCACCGCATAAAATTTTTCCACCTTCTTCCTTTGCAATGGCAATACAATGCATTATTCTTTCAAAATGAACTTTGCTTACAATGGCACCTTGTTTGGAATGATCCTCTAATGGATCAGCAACAGTTAGTTGTTTTGTTTGTTCTATAAATTCGGTTTTAAATTTTTCATATATACTTTTCTCCACTAAAATTCTGCTGCCACACAAACAAATTTGCCCCTGATTGCTGAAGGAAGAACGGATAGTTTCTTTCATCATTTTTTCCCAATTGCAATCTGCAAAAATGATAACAGGATTTTTGCCCCCTAATTCCAGGGATAATTTTTTAAACATTGGTGCTGCTACTGAAGCTATGCGTTCCCCCGCTCTGGAGCTTCCGGTAAAAGAGATTGCTTTTATGTCGTTATGTTTTACAATGGCTTCACCACAACCAGGCCCATCGCCATGAACAATATTTAAAACACCATCTGGCAATCCGGCTTCCTTACAAATTCTTGCCAATAAAAAAGCAGTAACCGGTGTTACTTCACTGGGCTTTGCAATTACACAATTACCTGCGGCTAATGCCGGGGCAATCTTCCAGGTAAATAAATATAAGGGCAAATTCCATGGAGAAATACAACCTACAATACCAATGGGTTGGCGTAAAGTATAATTGATAGCTTTGTCTTCCATTGCATGGCTTTCGGCAGCAAAGTGCATTATTGCTGTTGCAAAAAAACGAAAGTTGTCAGCAGCTCTTTTAATATCCATTTGTTTGCTTAGCCATAATGGTTTGCCATTATCATTGGTTTCTGCTAAAGCAAGTTCATTCAGGTTGGCATCAATAAGGTCGGCAATTTTATTTAATATAGAAAACCTTTTTTCGTTTGAAGTGGTACTCCATTCGGGGAATCTTTTTTGTGCAGCTTTAACCGCAATATCAATATCTTTTTTATTACTGTTGGGTATTTGGCCCACCACTTCTCCGGTTGCCGGATTTACATTGTCCAAAAACTCACCGCTTAATGGGCCAATAAAAATTCCACCAATAAAATTTTCTAAATGATATGGAATGGAAGGGTTCATAAGTTATAAAGGTAACAAAAAAACTGCCCCTCTTAACTATGTTCAACTTCTTAACGGTGTCAATCAGGGCTTAATGGGCTGACAGAGGTTTTGCTTAATTAAAATTAATAACTATATTAAAAATGGAAGAGTCAGGACTAAAACCTTGCCACCACTTTTAAATTTACTAATCGTGGAGTTAGCCGGTTGGGAATGCTGTATACATTGTTGGCAAAATCTTTTATCAGTTGATAAGAGATGGTATTGGGCCGGTCAATTAAATTAAACACTTCAAAACTTGCCCAGATGTTTTCAAAATCTCTAAAAGGGCTGTGGCTGCGGCGGTTACTTTTTTCGCTGAGGAGTTGTGCACTAAACCCAATATCAATTCTTATATACGGATCAATAATTAATGCGTTGCGGTATTTAACACTGTTGGGAATATTGTAACTCATGTTGCTGCCATACAGCATATTTAAATGCACTTTAAAGTTTTTATTGGTAGGTAAATAATCTTCTAAATACAAACCAACAGTTATTAAACGGTCGGTCGGCCGGCGTACAAAACCTACTTCGTTTCTTATACTGTCCACCGGCACTTTATCGGTACTTTTAGCATTAATTATTTCGCCAGCAGCATTTTTATACTGGTTATAAAAATCATTCTTCAAATTTTCTTTGGTATTCATAAAGCCAATACTCAACCAGCTTTCAGCATCTTTCACCAACTCGCCAAACAATCTTGCTTCAACACCTGTTGCATAGGCTTTCGCATCATTATTTCCGGCATACCTGATCTTTACATTATCTACATCATACACATCTACATTACTCATGCTTTTGTAGTATGCTTCAGTGGTAATACGGAAAGGCCGGCCTTCGAACCCTTTAAAATTATAATCCATACCAGCAACAAACTGGTAACTTTTTTGTGCTTTCACACTAGTGTTTAAAGTGCCGTTGTACCTTCTAAGTTCCCTGTAAAAAGATGGTTGGTTATAACTGCCTGCTGCCAGTTTTAAAATAATATCTTTCTTCCATTGTGGCTTAAAACTTAACTGCATGCGTGGGCTTATCAAAAATTCTTTGTTTAAAGAATTGTAGTTGTAGCGAATGCCTGCCTGTAAGGTGATGTCTTTTGTTTTATTGCCAAAGTGAATATTATCCTGTACATAACCGCTGAATTTTTGTATGGATAAATCTGCTGTTGATTTTAAAATTTTATATAGGTTTAAATTTACAGGATTGTAAGGCAGAGAATATCCGGCACTATCCTGGTACTCCCATTCATTTAGTTTATCATTAATATTGGTTTGTTCAATACTGTTACCAAATTGCATAAAGTGTTTGCCTTTGTCCAGGCTACCTTTAAGGCTGGCATTGTACACCGCAATGTCTAATTTGTTTCTTCCATAGTTTTGGTAGTAGCCGGCACCCAAAGGATTTACTATTTGCCCGAATGTACTACTGGTATTATCAAAATCCCTGTCACCAAAAAGATAAGCACCTGCAATATCAAAATTTTCATTTTCTTTATTACTAAAGCGGCTCAGCATCCACTTTAGTTTTAATTTTTTTGTGGGATTATATAACATGCTTAAACCAAGCAGGTTGGTTTTATAGCCGTCCTGTTCCTTCCCTTCAAAGGAAATATCTAAACCAAGATTGGCAGTAAAAAATGGTGAAAAAACAGAGGTTGTTTTTTGTGCCGATTTTGGAAATAATGTAAATGTGGTAGTGGAATAGTTAGCTAAAAGCTCTAACTGTAATTTTTCGCTAAACTTATAAGTTATAAAAGTTTGAAAATCGGAGGAGGAAGGAATGTAGGAGCCAACAGTTTCCTGGCTGCTCAGCAAATTTCTATTGCTTTTGTTGCGTAAGCCAAATAAATAAGTAAGGTTTCCTTTTTTATTGACTCCTTCTACATGTAAACCCTGTTCTAATAAACTTACATAAACTGTGCCGCCAAAGGATTTGGGTTTTTTGTATTGAATGTCCAGTACACTGCTCATCTTATCGCCATATTTTGCCTGGAAACCACCATTGTAAAAATTTACATTCTTCGCCATTTCCGGGTTAATAAAACTTAAGCCTTCCTGCTGGCCGCTGCGTACCAGGTAAGGACGAAAAATTTCAAAGTCGTTGATGTAGATTAAATTTTCATCGTAATTACCACCACGTACACTGTACTGTGAGGTGAGTTCGTTATTACTGCCTACTAAAATTTTTATTAAACCTTCCACTCCGCCAATGGTGCTGGGCAATGTAAGGGCATTTTTAGGATTTACTTTAACAAGGCCGGTTTCTTTTCGCTGGTTATCATCCGTAACGGTAACTGTTTCTAAAACTTTTCCATCCAGTTCCATTTTTATAATACTGGTTTCTTCTTCGTTATTGCTTAAATAAAAATTCTTTTGTGCATCCTTATAGCCCAAAAAGGAAAATACCAGTGCAAAGGCTTTATCGGCTGTTACTTTTATTTTAAAATAACCACTGTCATTTGTAATTGTACCCGAGGATTTACCTAAAATAACTACGGATACTTTTTGTAATGGTTTTTCATTTTCGTCAATTACCTTACCTGATACAAATGCTGCTTTCTTTTGGGCTGCAGTGGTTATAAAAAGCAGGGTTAATAACAGTACTGAAAATACTCTCATACAATGAAGATAAAATATTTTATTCTTATTAATCTCTTTAGCCTTGCAGGAATTGTAATTTTCAAACTGCGATTTATTTTTTTGTTAAACTTGTCATTTTAAAATATTGTTGCAATATTCTTATTTCTTATCAATATTTTTGAAAAAAATATATTTATGAAGGAACTATTTTTTGCGATTAGTGTTGTAGTATTATTTGGTACAGGCTGCAATAATGCTAGTGCTGATAAAGAAGCAGAATCAACAGAAAAGAAAACCAACGAAGTTGCCGCTACATTAACAGATATCAGTACTTCTGCCGATATTAAAACCTTACTTGCTCAAAACTGGGAGAATAAGGATGATGCGCAGGAAGCAGAACTTTCCGGTGGCAGTGCAGCTTTTGAAATGCCATACAGGGGCTTTTCATTTTTTAATGATGGTACAGTTGTGCAAAACCCAAGGGATATTATACGTTTTGGTAAATGGAGTTTGGATGAAACCAGTAAAATAATCAGTATAGTTTATACTGATGGCGGTAAAGCACAATATAAGATTGATGCTTTTGGCGCAAAAGATTTAATACTAAGTAATACTTCCGAAAAAAAGAAAATAGAATACAGTGCTGATGGCAAGGTGCAAAAAATATTGACAGATGATCCTTTTTATGGCTCCAATAATAAATGGCGCATTAAGCCGGGTAAGCCGGAAACTGATGAAGCCGTAAAGCAAAGACTTTTAGCATGTGTGCAGTTTTATAATAAGCTTTTAAAAGATAAGGTTGCAAGAGGCACTACTTCTCCAGCTGTATTTACAGGATTACCCCCGGTTTTTAACTGGTACAATGGTTCTATAACTGTTACCGGCAAAGAAAAACTGATGGATAAATGGGTTGACTGTTTTTATAATAAAGAACAGGCGTTTAAGGCACAGGACATGCTGGAAAATATTATCAGCAAAAAATACAAGTGGGATAAAAAAGAACCCAACTGGTTAAAAAAAGATGGGGATGTGGTTCAGCAGATTGCTGATACACTGGCTGCAGCTAAATAGCTTTTAATTGTGCAATAGTTGCAATAGGGTTCACCGATTTAAAAACGGTATTGCCTGCAACTAACACATCGGCCCCCGCATCAATAATAGATTTTGCATTTGCTAAAGTTACGCCGCCATCAATTTCAATTTTTACTTTTAATGATTGTTCGTCAATCATTTTACGCAGTTGTTTTATTTTGGTAATGGTGTAAGGTATAAAAGATTGCCCGCCAAAGCCAGGGTTTACACTCATTAAACATACTAAATCAATATCGGCTAAAATATCTTTTAAACTTTCTACGGGTGTATGCGGATTAATGGCCACGCCTGCCTGCATGCCCAATTCTTTTATTTGCTGAATATTGCGGTGTAAATTTCTACAGGCTTCAATGTGTATGGTTAAATTATCAGCACCGGCTTTTTTAAAAGCTTCGGCATAGTTACCCGGTTCTTCAATCATTAAATGTACATCGCAAACTTTGGTGGTGGCTTTTCTAAAAAATTCAATAAGCATGGGACCAAAACTTATATTGGGTACAAAGCGGCCATCCATTACATCTAAATGAAACCAGTCGGCCTGGCTTTCGTTTAGCATTTTACATTCTGCTGCTAAGTTTAAAAAGTTAGATGCTAGTAAAGATGGTGCGATGATGGGCATTATAGTTGTTTGTTGTTTGTTAAATCAGAAGGCGAAGTTAATCATAATAGAAGAGTACTCAAATTATTGAACTATTAACCAGAAATTATCAACAAAGAACTATTTAATACCCAATTTCCCTAAAGCATCTTTTGCATCTACATAATCTGGATTATATAACAAAGCTGTTTTATAACTTTCAATGGCGTCATTGGTTTTATTTATTTTTTCAAAACAACGACCCATCCAGTAATAGCCTTCAACAAATTTATTTTGCAGGGTTACAGCTCTATCCAATACTTTAATGGCGTCTTCGTATTTGCCCATATTATACAAAACCATTGCTTTTTCGTGGTATGCTAGCGTAAAAGTGTAATCCAGTGCAAGGCAATTATTAAAATAACCAAGCGCTTTCTCTTTTTCGCCTTTTGCATTAAAATATATTCCCTTAATTAATAGCGCTTCTTTCTGTGCATGCGCATTTTTTGCCATTAAAAGTGTATCAGCCATTACCAAAGCTTTGCTGTCTTTTATTTGGGCATATAACCATCCAACAGACATGATGAACTGCGGGTCGGGATAAATTTCGATTGCTTTATTATATGATATTATTGCATTTGCTGTATCATTCTGTTCTGCATACAGCCGCCCTTTCTTATCCCATAAAGATGCATTATTACTATCTTTTTCTATTGCACTTGTAATTGCTGAAAGAGCCAGATCTATACTGCCGTTAGTATAGTAATAGCTTATGAGCGAATCCCTCAAAACTGCCGAATCAGGATATAGGGAAATCGCATCTTTCATCTCTTTTTCCTGTACAGGCATTTCCAATTGGGTAACAGGTTGTTCTTTTGCTGCATTATTACAGGCTGTAAATAAGATAATGCTGAA
>JAYSTT010000495.1:0-6248 GCA_043719495.1 Ferruginibacter sp.
GGTTTTTCGCAGCCATGCAGTTTTATTTCCTGCATGCCCTGTACAATTTGTATAGTTTTGCTTTGTTCTGCCGCCGCAATATCAAACTGTTTATAATCCAGTTGTTTGCGTTTTTTAAGAAACAACAGAATCCATAAAATATATAAAACACTTGCCGCAACAAAAATTAAAAAGATGGGTAAACTATACATACCCAGCACCACTGAAAACATAACGAGATTAAATAAAGAAAATAATGTAGTAAGAGAAGTACCTGTAAGAAAGTTTTGTATGCGCTGGTGATCGTTCATGCGCTGCATAATATCTCCGGTTTTTTTACTGTCGAAATAACTAACGGGTAATTTCATCAGCTTTATTAAAAAATCGGTGAGTATGCTAATGTTTATACGACTGCTTATGTGATACAATATCCAACTTTTAATAAAATCTACCGAAAGCCTGCCTGCAAATAAGGCCAACTGTGCAAATAATACAATATAAATAAATTGCAGGTTGCCTGTGTTTATACCTACATCCACTATGCTTTGGGTAAGAAAAGGGAAAATTAGTTGTAATAAACTGCCCAGCAATAAACCAATAATTAATTGAACAATCAACCGCTTATACGGGTATAAGTAATGTACAATACTACCAAATGATTTCCCTTTTGTTTCGGTAAATTCATCATCATAAATGTTTGAAGAAAAAGCTGGCGTAGGTTCCAACAGCAATAAAATGCCGGTGCCCCTATCCCCTAAAGGGGGAAATGCAGAAGATTGTTGCGAAGATGGTGTTACGCTGGTTAACCATCTTTCCTCAAATTCTTTTTGGGTTAATTTAATTAATCCACTTCCGGGGTCGGCAATTTCAAAGCTGTCATCCCGACGAAGGAGGGATCTGCTGATTTTATGCAATACCACAAAATGATTTTGCTGCCAGTGTAATATGCAGGGTAATTTTGCCTCTCGTAATTCTGTAATATTTAATTGTACTGCTTGTGTACGATAACCAATTTTTTCTGCTGCATCACTAATACCCAAGATGTTTACACCTTGTTTGCTTATCTCTGTTAGCTCTCTTAATTTCTCTATACTAAAACTACGACCATAGTATTTGCTTACCATGTAAAGACATGTAGGACCGCAATCCATTTGATTGAATTGTTGTAAAAAAGGGAATGATTGCATATTCTTATTCTATATTTTTTTCAATATGAATAAGTTTGCCATCGTCATTAATTCCTTCTAATACCACCCTAAATCTTTTACTAAAATCATTGTTATAAAATGTTACTAATATTTTATGGTTAGCAGCATTAGTTAAAATATATGGTACCCATAGTAAAGTAGTTCTGGCATCTGTACCTAGTGTTGTATTTGATTGTGAGTAATCGGGTGAGTAAAATTCTTTTAACGGAGAATAACCTGCAATTTTTACGTATTTAAAATCGGTGTCTTTTGGCCGTTTGTCAATTAAATCATCCCCCTTTTTTAAATAAATAGATACTGCTGTTACTAAATTATTATTCTCATCCCTTGTACCAAAATAGGTAGGAATAATTTTCACATAAGCAATATTAGTTATCTCCAGTGATTCTAGCTCTGACGGGTCAACCAAATGTTCATCTATAAATATCAAAGGGGAGACTCCAGATCCTGATACTCCCATTACTAATTTTTTTCCTCCATTTATGTACTTTATTGATAAAAGTCGGCTTTTATACCCAATATAATTATAAATATCAATTTTTGCTTCTGCCATTTCATCATGTAATACATCAAATGCTTCTGCATTTGAGCCTGCTTTAAATAAACCACTTGTATATTTTTCATCCATTTTAAAAATTGGGTCATTTTTCCAATTACGCCAACCGCCGTTTCTTACAACAACTGTTTGCAAAGTTTTATCTTTATTAAATTGTTGATTAGCCTGATTACCATTATAATAATTAAATAAAGTTACGGCTGGGCTGAATTTTAAATCCCCAGTATTTTGCATAAACTTACTATTATAATTATTTATTGAAACAGATTGACTGTTTGTATTATTTGACGTACTGAAAGTCATCTGGGTATTCCAGTGTTTGCTTTTATTAAAAGAATATAAAACCCTTGCAGTATCGTAAAAAATAAGCCCCGTTTGTTTTAACAAACCTGTACTATCTGGCCAGATGGGATAAAAATTATTGGAATTGTCTTTTGTTTTAATAATGAGATTTACATTTTCTTGTTTGGGCATTTTTGCAAGTATCTCTTTGCCTATTTGCCCATAAACACTTAAGTAATTATCGTCTGGATAGTTTATGTTTGGCATTTTTTGTATTAGCATATCATGCCAATTATATCTGCGCCATCCGTGGGTAAGCATAACCAGATCTAAATTTGCTTTTAAAACAGCATCGGAATTATTAGCAAAATAATATGCTGGATTATATATATACCCTTTTACATCACCACTCAATAATAATTCAGTTACAATAGTTGAATGAATTTCTGGACTATTGATTTCTGCATCTGTAATGCTAAGCGACATATTTGCCGGTATAGTATCAAGCACATCAATCTCAATAATATTCTTCCCTCTTTTTTGAACACTAGTTTCTTTATTTGCAATTTTTGTATTTACTGTAAAATTATTATTATTTATAAATGCAACACGTTCTGCTATTGGCTGCCAATTGGTGTCAAAAACAGTTAGCTGTGCAATACCTGTTGGTAAAGTATAAATGGGCACTATACCAGTGTATGGCTCTGTCGTCGCAATAGTTAAGCTGGTTTTGTAAAATATTTTTTGATACATGTATATTAACACATGTATCGAATCATTTTGCAATTTGTTCACAATATTAAATATAAGGTTATTATTTTGCTGCACTAGCTTTAGTGATATCCCTTCTGGTTTTGCTTTTGGTAAATAAGTTTGTTGTATTGTGCCTTTGTCATCTATCCATTCTGCATAAAAAATTTCTTTCGGTTGTATTTCCAAATCAAATCTACCCATGCCATCATGTAAACTTCTTAAAGCTGTTATGACTTCACCTGTTTCCTTTTTTTTTATTACTCCACTAATTTCAAACGGCAACCCATTCTTGTAATTGGCTTTAAAGGCAATCGTATTTCTTGTACCTTCGATAATATCGCCTCCTTCTGGAAAAAAATTAAGGCTAACTGATTTACCGATACTTTCTTTTTCGAGTTTGGCATTCTTATTTATCAGTTTGATTACTTTGGTAAATAAAAATGTAGTATCAAAATTCATCATCCAGGTTGTGTATGCACGGCATATTAACACTTTACTTTCTAAGCTATCTGGTATATCAAAATGCCCGTCAGTTGTTGAATTAAAAATCGGTGACAGATGACTTTTTATTAATACCCCATTTTCATCATACAGGGCTGCATAAAAATTAGTACTTTTTTCGCTTGGAATATTTTCTTCAAAAAGATAGGCTTTAAACCAGATGGTTTCGCCGGGTAAATAAACTTCTTTATCAAAATGAATATAAGTTTTTTCGATCGGGAAATTTGTAGCATACAGCCTAATACTGTTTTCCACAGTTTGTGCTATGCTTGAGCTATAAAAAAGAAAGAAACCAAAAAGACATTTTTTCATAAAAATTTTTAAACCGGCTGTCTCAAAAATACTTTACTATAATATTTGATTAAAAATTAAGCGCTATTTTTTGAAACAGCCTGAATTTATGCCCTAAGAATCACATGGCCTACCACTACATGAGCAACTTAGTACTGTCCAGCCACCCCAACTACAGGTAGCTTGTGCACTTGCACAATCACAAATCGAAATAGGATAAGTCTGATGAAGTGGCTCATTATAACAAATAACTACACAGCCACTCGGGTTCCCACCCATTACCTTTTTCATTTCGTTCCTTGATAAATGTTTCATAAAAATTATTTTTAGTTTTTTGATGCAGCAGTTGCAAACAGCATCGTTAAGTTGGTTATCCGGAGGCAACTATTTACGCCGTGCACTGCATAAATCTCCGAAACAGGTACTTATTAATGACAATTTTTAGATTTAATTATTTATCAAATACCTCTGCTAAATATTTTTCAATTTTAGTTAATCCATCAAGTCCATATTCCCTCATACAAATAATTCCTTTTTTATTTACTAAAATGTATGTAGGGAAATACCCAATTTTATATTCGCTTGATATTCCTGTTTTCGTTTTCCAGTTAGTATCATAAATTGAGATCGAATTTAAAATGTCGTAATTTTTAAGGTAATTTATAAAAGACTTTTTACTGTTGGTGCCAATAATAGAAAAAATTTTGAGGTTATCTTTCTGGTATTGATTACTTAGCTTGTTTAGTTTGGGTAAAGCCTCTATACAATAGCCACATCCAACAAATCCGAAATCGAGTAAAATGTAATTCCCAATTTGCGATTTAAGTGAAACTAAATTGCTGTCTTTACTAAGTCCTTCAATTTCCTTTGCCCTTCTACCAACTACTACGCCGTTTAGTGAGGGCTTCCCTGCATATGTTAATTTAAATGCTACATCATTTAAATCATAGTTGATAAAATATAGTTTTTTTTGTAGTTCAATAGTATCACCTATTCTAAGAGGGGCAAGTGAAGCATATTGTGAATCAACGTTTTTATATTTATCATCACTTATGTACGTTTGAAAAAAATCTGGTTCATCCTTATACTTAATTGCTGAAATATTTGTAAACGATTTTATATTGTAGTACTTTTTCCCTATGCTAAATTCTCCACTAAAATATTGAGTGTTCCTTACAATTATATTCAAAATATCTTCTTTTTTACTATTCACACCTGTTATAGTTTTTCCATAAAAAGCCAAGGGTTGTAACTGAAAAAAAGTTGTGCTTTTAATTCCTGTTTTAGTAAAAGTTTCGATTTTTGAAAAAGGTAAATTTAAAAGTGCAGTTTCAAGTTGCTCCAACGATGCAAAACTTTGTGGTTTATATATTAAGGCTGTGTCACTGTCAAAATTATTATCAAAATTAAGGTCTGCAATAAGATGTAACTGCTGGCTTGTATCTAACCCAGCTAAAACATTGAGCTGGGTATGAGAGAATGGAATTAATATATTGTCTATTTTTTCATAAAGTGAAAACTTATTTGCACCTTTCCATAAAGGAAAAGCCCATACTTTATATTGAGTAAATTTTTCTTTTCCTGATATTTTACAACTGCTACTTTCAGCCAATTTACCAGCCGAATAATATCCTGTACGAAAGTTATAACCATGGTAAGTTTTTAGCGGCACTAAAATATCAGTCTGGCTTTTTGCTGTATTATTTTTAAAGCAAGTTAATATCAAAATTAAGACTATATGTCGTTTCATAAAATATATTTAAAAACCTGCCAAAAATAAATGGCAGGCTTTGCTAACTTAATTCTTCTTTTCACATTGATAACCTGGTCCCTGCATACCACAGGTTATCTCTACACATTCATAACCAGTTTGACAGCCTTCTGCTGGGCATGAGCAACCTACTGCGGCTTCACCTCCAATAATTTTTTTCATTTCATCCCTTGATAATTTTTTCATTTTTTTAAATTTATTTTAAAATACAGCAGTTGCAAACTGTATTGTTATATTAATATCCAGAGGCAACTATTTATTCCGTACACAGCATAAATCTCCGAATTATTTTACAGTTTCATTTGTTAATATTTCTGCTAATTGCGGCAATAATATTTCTATATCGTTTAAACTATACCTGCCCGGCACCTTACGGCCATTTATAAAAAATGTTGGCGTAAAATGTATCCCACTCTCCTCAACCCATTTACTATGCAACTTTAATTTTTCTACTACATCTATATTCTTATCTGCTTTCCATTTCGCATTCCATTTTTCAAAATCCATCCACTTAAACCAATCTGTAAGCATTTGTTGTAATTCAGTACCACTATTTATTGTTTCAGCTTTTTGTAAAATGGCTTTTACTACTATGGTACGTTTGTCTGCTTTATTTACAGCATTGCACAATAATCGAATTTGTACTTTTATTTTACCCTTATATCTATCTAACAAATCATCTAACTGTTTATGCGCTTTAGCGCATGGGCCGCAGTAGGGATTGCAAGCCACTGTTATTAATATTGGTGCCGCTGCATTGCCCAACAATAAATCGTTTTGCCAAATGGTGGTATCTACCTGCTGGCCTTGCTGCCATTGTGTAATAAATAAGTCGGCATCGGTTTTCCATTTTTTTAATTCGGTTAGTTTTTGCTGGTTGGTATTGTTGGTTTTTATTAGTTGCTTA
>JAYSTT010000496.1:0-6243 GCA_043719495.1 Ferruginibacter sp.
ACTGATTGATAAAATAAAAAAGCGGTCAACCGACCGCTTTGATAAAAGTTACAAAAAAGGTATTCCGTACAAGGGTGCGACGCAACTATGATCATTAAAGAAATACTGCTTGTTATAAAATTGTATTTTTATTTGGCCCCCGGCAAACAATGCTGTTTTAAGTAAGTTGTATATAAAGTTGTTAAATGCTGCCATGTTCCCTCGCCTTCGGAAATGCCGTGTGTCCGGTTAGGATAAGGCATGAACTGGAACTGCTTATTATGTTTTATCAATTCATTCACTAATTGTTCTGCATTACTGTAATGCACATTATCATCGCCTGTGCCATGTATATAAAGTAAGCTGCCTTTTAAATTTTTTGCATAATAAATTGGTGAGCCTTTTACAAAATCATCGCGGTTTTCCTGCGGTAATCCCATATAACGTTCCTGGTAAATATTATCGTAATTTAACTGGTTGCCCACAGCTGCAATGGCAATACCGGTTTTAAAAATATCGGCATACTGAAACATTAAATTTAAGGTAGATGAACCGCCCCCGCTCCATCCCCAAACCGCTACACGGTCTTTATCGAAGTAGGCATTATCCTGTAATAATTTTTTCATACCCATTGCCAAATCCCTGATGTTTATAGCTCCAATTTTTCTGTAAATAGATTTGCGCCACTTTGCACTTTTTAGCATCGGTGTACCCCTGTTATCTATAGAAACCTGTATGTAACCGTCTTCCCTCATATCGCCATCATATAAAAAATTGGTATGGTTGCCATAACTGTTTTGTACGGTATTACCTGCAGGTTCGCCATAAACAAACATTACAACAGGATATTTTTTTGCAGGATTAAAATCTTTTGGCCTGTTAATCCATGCATCCAGTATAACATTATCTTCTGTAGTTATTTGCAAATATTCCACATCGTTTTCATTATTTGTTTTTATTGTTGCTGCAATACTTTTTGCAGTGTTAACAGGTTTGTTATCGGGCAATGTTATCCATTCTGTTACTGGTGGTGTATTAAAATTAGAAAACGAATGGGTGGCAATTTTTCCGTTAGGAGAAATATTATAACTATTTGTACCTACCAAATCTGCAGTGCTAACCAACTCTGTTTCTTCTTTACTCTTTTTTAATTTATCTAAAATGCTGGTCTTATTTTCAATACGTACCCGGTACAAATATAATTGGGTGGCGTTGGCCGGAGATGCAGTAAAATAAATATAGTTATTTACTTCATCAATACATTTTATTTCGTCAATATCGTAATTGCCTTTTGTTAGCAGTGTTTCTGTTTTACCATCACGGCTTATTTTATAAATATGACGCCAGTTATCTTTTTCGCTGATCCAAATAAAGTCCTGCCCTTTATTTATCCAGTTCCAGCCAGCAGGGTCACTTGCATTAAGATCAACCCAGGCATCATCATTTTCGGCCCAAAATGTATGTGTAATTCCATCGGTAGTATTGCAATATATTAATTTACTTTCCTGTTGTTTACGATTCAATTGTTGCACAATTAATTCATTGTTACCACTCCACTCCATACGGGGTAAATAATGCTGCTGCGGATCACCATCTATTTTCATCCAGCGTATTATGCCCGACGAAATATCTGTAACACCAATTTTAACAGGCGATGGCGCTTCGCCAACTTTTGGATACTCTACCGGAATTATTTTTGAATAATTACTATCGGTTGTGTTCAACATAAAATAATCCCTGATCTTTGTGGCATCTACCTGCCAAAAAGCAATTTTGCTGCCATCGGGGCTCCATCTAAAACCATCACGGCAACCAAATTCTTCTTCATATACCCAATCGAATGTGCCATTAATTAATTTTCTTGTACCGTCGGATGTTAATTTTTTTATATTACCTGTTACTACATCTTCAATAAATAAATTATGCTCACTTACATAAGCTGCTTTTCTACCATCGGGAGAAAACTTGGCAAACATTAATGATTGGGCTGGCAAGCCTTTGCCCAATTGTGTAAGTTTACCGGATACAATATCCAAAACCCAGTAATCGCCTTTTGTATTTAGGCGCCACACTTTTACAGTATTTGTAAAGAGTAACAGTTTTTTATTATCAATACTAAATGCATAAGATTGAACCTGCAAAGCTTTACTTCCAGAAGGCATTAACTGTTCTTTTTTTATAAGAATTGTTTCTGCACTGGTCTTAGGGTCAACCTTTACAATACTGCCTTCTTTAATTTTTGTGTAAGCATTGCCATCGGCTGTCCAGTTAATTGGCCCACGCTGGGCAAGTAACAACTGAACAGAAATGATAAAAAGTAAACTGATTGTAATAATCCTCAACTTCATAATAATAGTTTAAGCATAAAATTAAGCAATTACATTCAGTGATAAACAGCTTTAGCTAAAAGAGTTTATTTTTGATAAATGGAAATGGAGAAACTACGTTTAGATAAATATTTGTGGGCTATTCGCCTTTTTAAAACCCGAAGCCAGGCAGGAGATGCCTGCGACAAAGGCAAAGTAAAATGTAACGGTGTTAATTCCAAAGCATCCAGAACAGTAAATATACATGACGAATATGAAGTAAAAACAGAATCAAAAAAATGGCTGATACAAGTAACCGGCCTTTTATACCACAGAGTACAATACAGCCAAGCAATAACTTATTATGCAGACATTACTCCTGCAGAGGAATTAGACCGCATTAAATTTCAGGCAGCAGTCTTTCATACTGGTAAAAGAATGAGCAAACAGGGAAGGCCTACCAAAAAAGATAAAAGGGATTTGGATGGATTTATGAAAACATAAACAAACTTTAAACCATTAGTTTATTAATACCAACTATTTCTTTTCCTGTTAAATCTTTCAATACTTATTTTAAACTGCACAGGGTTTTTAAAATTGTTGGCCACACTACCAACCACATAGCCGCCAATTTTATACCGCTCCCGCCAAAAACGCAGTATTTTTTCTACCCCAAAAAATAATTCTGCATATTTTAAATTGCGTTCGGGAACATACAACAGTCCTCCTCCTGCTATCTCCAGTAAATTCAACTTTTTGAGTAATGGTATTTTATTAAGAATTGCCCCATGAAACTGATGCAGATAATGGCCTTCGTAAAAACGTTTAAATACTGAAAAAGAGGAATCAAGTGCCTGAAAACTTCTGGTGGGATTTAAAAAAAGCCAGGGGTCGCCCTGACGCATAAATTTGTAATCAACCAGGCGTAAATCTTTTTTACTTAAAAAACTTCCGCTTATAAAAGAATAATTAGATTCTCCGGCCAGCCCCAGTTTTAATTTTTGACTGATGCCAAACTCCAGGTAATTAAAATCAATTACACTGTTTAAAAAATCTTTTACACCCTTTCGCCAGGTAACAGAAAGAGTAGGCCATTTGCTTCCTAAAATAACTTTTTCTTTTGGCTCTCTTATATATTTTTGCCTGGGTGTAAAATCTAAACCTATTGAATTGTAAAAAGCATTGTAGGAGGTAAAATATACAGCCTGGTTATTGGTTAATGTTGAACCGAATAGGGAATCAATTTTATCATTTGTTTTGTAGCCGGCCACGCTTTTTCTGCCTACCAGCTCAAGCCTGTTTCTTAATACCAATCCATTTAACAATTCAACAGCATGGCTAAACTCTATCCCGTCTTTCAGGTAAACATTACTTCTTTTTAATTGATTTATCCATGCATCACCTTCAAAAATTTGTCCAAAGCTGCGGCCAACAGATACAAAATAAGTCCCCCTGCTGAACGGATTATATAATTTTGAAAATCCTGCCATACCCTGTATATCTTTATTTTGCAAGCCATAACTTAACTCAGTATTAAGTGTGATATACTTTTTATTTTTATACCGTTTACTTAAATAAAAATGAGTAAAAATCCTGCTGCCTCCAAATTGTATTGGCTGATAAAAATCAGGTATTGTTGGAAATATCATTTGCCGCTCTTTGCGCCAGTTATTCACCACAATACCATCAATAAATATTTTCTTTAGCGTTACTTTATTATTATATTTTTCAACAGAGTCAAGATATACAGTTGTAGTATGAGCCCTTACCACACTATCCCTGTACTGAATAAACCGTACTTCCTTTTCTGTGAGTGGTTCTTTGCGAACAGTTTTCCAAAAGCTGCTATCTCTTTCATACGCCTGTTGGGTGGTAGTGCTTATCTCTGTATTAAAATGCTTTTTAGCAAATGTTGTATCAATACTATAATCGTTGTACAAAGCTATTGTACGGCCACTTTGTTTACTTTTTGCTGCTTTAGTTACATAAGTAAACTCTTGTCGTACGGGCATCCATGCTTTATTATTTACCCATTCATATTGCTGATCAACCGAAAAATAATCATACTCTACCAAATGAAATTCGGGCATTTCAAAATGTGTATTTAACAGCACCCAGGCACTATCCATAATCTCCATCACTCCAGTTACTAAAGCATTACCCAGTTTTGTTGGCGATACTTTTATAGTATAAATTGTTCTATCTTTCACTTTACGGATGTTAAGTGTTTTGTATTTATAAGCAACAAGGCCACTGTAACTCACCGGCGATAACATAGGTATTTTGGCTAATGCAGGCAGTTGTACCAGGTTTTTATAAAAGCTAAAATCCCCGTCGGTGGTAGTAAGATAAAAAAGGCCATCCCTGTTGCCCCGCACTTTAATACCCGTTCTTTCTTCCTTAATTTTATCGGGATAAGAATAATCTGCCTTTAAATATATTTCTGCCATGTTCATTGCTGCAAGTGTTGCATTAACATTAACTGCAGTGTCTTTTATTTTTTTCTTTCTGATAAAATTATTTTCATCTGTTGCTTTAATATAAACGTTACAGCTATATGTTTGCGATGCCCCTAAAATTTTATCTTTATTCCTGATAACATTCCGAACAATTTCTTCTGCCCAGTCTTTTTTAATTCCCACTACCTGCACTTCCCCCAATATTTTACCTTCCTCCTGTTCCATTATTACATTAAGCTGATAATTTTTTGTAATAGCCAAAGTAATTATCTGCACTTTATATCCCAGCATGGTAAGCACCACATCATACTTACCAGCTTCCAACTGTAAAATAAAATTTCCGTCTTTATCAGTTGTAGTACCCGTTTGCAATTCTTTTATACGAACAGAAACATAAGGAACTGGCTCTAATTTTGAGTTAGTAACTTTTCCGGAAAGTAAGTATTCCTGTGCATGTGCACCCAGCACAAAAAACAGTGTAAAAATTAAAGTGGAAGAAAACAGTTTAAGCAATGGCAATGATTTAATAATACTATCAAGATAACAGCACAAGCTATTAAAAATTTGATCTTTATTTTAGAATAGCTTTAAAAGAATTTGTTAATTAAATTTGCAAAATGAAAATAGATATTATTGCTGTTGTGCCTGATTTATTGCAAAGCCCTTTTGCCCACTCTATTTTAAAAAGAGCAAGAGAAAAAGGCTTGCTTGAAGTAAATGTAATTAACTTAAGGGAGTATACTACTTATGCAAGGGCGCAGGTAGATGATTACGCTTTTGGCGGCAGTGCCGGAATGGTAATGATGATAGAACCGTTAGTAAATGCAATAGAAAGTTTACAAAAAGAAACCACTTATGATGATATTATTTTTTTAACCCCTGATGGCGAAACCTTTAACCAGAAAATGGCAAATAATTTTTCGTTAAAAAATAATTTGTTGCTGATATGCGGCCATTACAAAGGAATTGATGAAAGGGTGAGGGAACATTTTATTACTAAAGAAATTTCTATTGGTGATTATGTGCTGAGTGGTGGCGAAATTGCTGCTGCAGTTTTAGTTGATGCTATTGGCAGGTTATTGCCAGGTGTGTTGAATGACGAGACATCGGCACTAACAGATTCTTTTCAGGATAACTTATTGGCGCCGCCGGTTTATACAAGGCCCGAAGAATTCCGTGGCTGGAAAGTGCCGGATATTTTATTAAGCGGCAACCATAAATTAATTGATGAATGGAGGCATGAGCAATCGGTGCAACGGACAAAAGAAAAGAGACCAGATATAATGGGCAATGAGTAGTTTTTTTATTTTAACTATTTACAGTAATAATTATGTAAAAGAAACTGCTTAAAAATACCAGAAAAAGCAAATAACCAATCCAGGCATTTCTGGTACTATATTTTTCACAAAGATGCTCATTTAATTTTTTTCGACAGCCAGACACCAGCCAGTAAAATACAGCCCCCACCCACTTGGCAATTTCCATTTCGCCATAAGAAC
>JAYSTT010000497.1:0-2577 GCA_043719495.1 Ferruginibacter sp.
ATCTATCGTTTTGTAAGGCCGGTGGCTTTCCAAAATTTCCCCGATCATTTGTTGCCTGAAGCTTTAAGAAATGATAATCCCCTACAATGCCTCCGCCTCGTTGATGGTAACTGGACAAACAAATAAACTGGTGTACCTTCAATCAATGTTGTTTAGTTAAGGCTTGCAGTTTTGTTGCTGCTTGTTTCTGTATTCGTTTAGGATACAAATTGAAATGGGGAAAGAGGGCAGTTTGGGTGAGTTTTCCACCTGTGATCGGGCACATGGACTTAATCAGTGTTTCGTTTTAAGCTGTGTCAGATAATTTAATGTATGTATTTTCAATTACCATCTTCCAGACCTTGTCGTCACTGTCATAAACAAAAATTATCCCTGGAACTTTATTTACCGATGAAAAATCTACGTCACTCCCACGTTTGGGTTATACCTTAATTTGTAGGCATGAAATAATGGCTTATTTAACGAAGATTGAACATACTCAATCAGTATTATTTCTGTAGCATTTCCTTTTTTAACTTTGCTACTCTTGGTAATTTCCTGTGTTGCTCAGCATATTTTGTGTATCCAAGTTGAGTGTATTTTTCTTTTAACTTTTCTGTTCTGTCAGAGCTATGATGGTGTTCGAATATTTTACGTCCAAGCCAGTCAATCAAATCGTTGTCATTATTCGGAATTTGGGATGTTAATGACCTATTTGATTTAGTAACTGTTACTGGAACATCATTACTTGTCAACCACTTTGCAAAAATATTTGGTAAAATTGGATGAATTCCAATTAAATCTCTTTGTAAGGGCATATTGCAAAATTAGTTTGGTTGTCTGGTTTATCTGTTTAATTTGAAAACTGTTGCTAATAGGTTACCAGGGAATGTTTGTATTAATGTAGGTACTTGTACAAAGATAGCCTGATATTCAATAAATAAACTAGCGGCTGGCACTGTTTACATTACTCATTTCCATTCCGTCATGATTAATTTTTATTACTACTTATTTCATTTTCAATCCTCTTGCCGGGGGTTGTCCTACCCCGTTTACCCCATCACCATAATCTATTGGATAAATTTTTGCAGATATTTCCTTAATACTCCTGTTTAAAAATGTGAGGAGTGAAAATATGAGCAACAGTGTATATCAAATTAATAAAGGCATCAACAAACCCATTGAGTTTAAGGGCTTAAAAGCTCAGTACATCTGGTACCTGGCGGTGGGCTTGTTACTTTGTTAATAGTCTTTGCCATCATCTATATCTGCGGTGTAAATGTATTTATTTGTCTTGCCTTAATTATTTCCCTGTCAACCGCCTTATTCATGTATGTATATAAACTCAGCCGTACTTACGGCGAATTTGGCTTGATGAAAAAGGTAGCTAAAAAAGCTGTGCCAAAGTTCATAAAAGTTATTCAATAGTTCTTTTAAAAAAGCACTTACTTAAATGAAAAATCTGCTTGACATACTACCCGTTCATGGAGTGGAACATGATGCTATTCTTTCAAAGATGGGGGATATAACTATCGCCTTTAAAGTTAAATTACCTGAATGCTTCACTTGAAAAAAATAACGTTGAAAAGATTGAGCAAACATTTTACCTGAACAAAGGAAAAGGTGTAACCGGCAAAGAAGCTTTCAATTTGTTGGATGGCCAGGCTGTTCATAAAGACCTGGTTACAAAAGAAGGTCAACCCTACAAAGCCTGAATGCAGCTTGACTTTGAAAACAAAGACAAGAATAACAATTTTGAAGTAAAACAATACCACGAAAAGTATGGCTTTGATTTGAAAGCAGCGGTGGAGAAATTCCCCATAACGGATTTGAAAGAGGCAGATAAAGAAAAGGCATTAATGCAATCGCTTCAAAAAGGGAATGTGCAATCTGTTACCATTGAAAAAGATGGGAGTAGCCATAAAATGTTTATTGAAGCCGATCCACAATTCAAAAAGGTAAATCTATATGATTCCAATATGAAGCTGGTGGCAAAAGAATCAATAGCGATATACCAATCTGTTTGTAAAAAAGAAGCCAGCCTGGCGGTAAAAGAAGAACTGGGAAATGATAAAAAAAAAGAGTTGAAGCAGGAGCTCAAACCAGAGAAAGAAAAGGTAGAAAAGAAAAATGATAAAACGCTTTTACATAAGAAAAGGGAAAGCAGTAAAAAAGGTTTAGGGATATCTTAACAGAAATCCTAAACCATTTTTCATTTTTAAAATTTACAAAATGAATATCGAAAATATTTCGACTTTAATGGGACAGTTACAATCGTTAGGTTTTGAAAATACAGGCTATTCGTTGTTAAAGCCAATCAGCTTTAACCCTCAAAATTTTATCCTTTCTCAAAAAATTGAGAAGGCCAAAGACAAGTTAAGCTTTCAACTATTCTTTGAAAAGGATGTCAAGCAAGACATTTATGTTTTGTCGTATTATGATGCTATTCTTCAAAAGGAAACGCCATTAATTGATGCAGCCATTAATGGTATTAATACCTCTAACCTGGAAAAATCAATGATAGAAATTGATTGGAAAAATGCTTTCGATTTTGTTACAAAAAAACAATTGAATTTGGAAGATAAAACAAGCTGGGAA
>JAYSTT010000498.1:0-15093 GCA_043719495.1 Ferruginibacter sp.
TATAGCATCGCTGTTAAATGTAGAGAAGAAACCAAGCAGATGCGATGCATTGTAAACAGGCGCTTCATCCAGCAAAATTAAATTTTGATCGGTACCACCGCCTCTAACATTTAAACCACTATTGCCTTCACCTGCACCCTTGTATCCGGGCATCAATTGTATTGCTTTAAGAATATCTTTTTCGCCAAATATTACCGGAATCTTATTCATCTCGGTCATGTTTAATTTATCAACACCCATGATTGGCCTGGAAATATTTTCATTTTTCCTTTTGCTGGAAACGATAACTGTTGCCAGTTGTGCTTGTTTAGATTGCAAGCCTATTAACAACCGCTGGCTTTTGTCTATTACAATCGTAATAGTGTCTGTTACGTAACCGATAAAACTTACGCTCATTTTACAGGTGCCTTCAATTGCATTAATGGAGTAAAAGCCATACGCATTGGTGATAGTACTTTTTGGTTTCACATCAGTCAGCACGATGCTTGCACCTATTAAGGTTTCACCGGTAGAAGCATCCTTTACCGTACCACTAATGGTAAATAATTGTTTGTCTTGTGCAAATGATGCTGTGCCTAATGCAAGGAAGATGAATAGAAAAAAATGCCTCATAATAATTATTTTTTGTTGTTTTGAGAACATGAAGAAATGTTGATTAACTCTTTCATATTTTCGGTTTGGTTCTAATGTTGTTGATTACCTTTTTATTTGATTACTTCATTGTTTTTTTGGTTAAGATGATGATTCGTAAAAAGCCTATTTCTCATAATTAAAACACTGTTATTAGTTGTAACTCCTGCAATGCGATTCCAATTCTTTTCATTTCAGTTGTTTTTACTTTTTATTTGGTTCTGCAAATCTGCGTAAGTTTTCTGCTTCTTAAAAGACATAATGATGTCAATAACGGACAATTTGATTTTATTTAAATACTTAGTATTGAATTTGCTTATTTATTGTAAAATGTATCTCAATATTTTCCTGATATAAGTTGGTTTAATACACTCTTCTTTGTCAGTTCTTCATCTGCTCTGCTTGGTTTAAGATTGCCAGTTGGGTAAGCCAGTACGAAGCCCTGTGCAGGAAAATTGTTGTCAGTTTTTTGTGTAAAGGTTAAAGTCTCATACATATGTTTTACTTTCAAAACTCTTCAAAACTCTTCAAAAATAATTTTCTTACTTACTGTTATACCAACGGTTGTGCCCATTGCTACTGCATTTGCAACTGTACGCATACGGGTTACATTGTCGCCACATGCATAAACTCCCTTAACGGTAGTTTCCTGAAAGGAATCAATTTTAATATACCCTTCGTCAGATAATTCGCAACCTAAAGATTCCGGAATTATACAATGTTGTTCAAAGGGAGTAGGTGCATAAACCGCACTGATGGAAAACTTTGTTCCATCCCGAAAAATGATATTTTTAATACGCCCATTGATGTGTTCTAATCTTTCAATTTCCTTTTCTACAATTTCAATACGATGTTTTGCAAGTCTTTTAGTTTGTTCAACTGTTAGGGCAGAGTTTCCATTGGTAAATAGGGTTAAATCATTTGTCCAATTTGAAATAAGCCTCGCTAAGTCAAAACCAAATTCACCATTGCCCAGCAGACCTGTTATTTCATTTCTCACTTCGTATCCGTGACAATATGGACAGTGAAGAACCGAAATACCCCAACATGCAGCAAATCCTTCAATGTCAGGCATAATATCTCTGATGCCTGTGGCAAAAATTAATTTCTTTGTTGTAAATGATTCACCTGATGCTACCTGGATTTCAAAACCATTGTTAGTTTTAATTCCACTCGTTGCCAAGCCGTTGAAAAACTTAACCGTTTCATACCTTCTTACTTGCAGATTTGCTAATGCGCTTATTTCTGTTGGTGATTTGCCGTCATTCGTAAGAAAATTGTGTGAAAATGGTGTTTGCCTGTTACATGGTTTGCCGTTATCAATGATTAATACTTTTTTCAATGCCCTTCCTAAAGCCATACCTGCTGCAAGACCGGAATAACTGCCTCCCACTATTATTACATCGAAAGTATTACTGCCTATCATAGAATTATATTTTGAAATTTTTGCTAAATGGAATGGTAAAGGAATGAATGCTGCTGCTTTGACACTTAGCTTTATAAACTCACGCCTCGGTAATGAAGTCATTGATATTTGAAATTTTTATTGTTTAGACTTGCCGTTTTTAGTTGAGATCATTCTGATGATTGAATCAACAAATGGGACACCGACAAACACTATCCAGGGCACCAACGAAATGGTTAAAAAAAATGTTCTCTGATACAACGGCATGGTCGATAATTCCTGACCAAATAGAAAAAAAAACAACGTAATTGAAGGATAGATTACTATCCAAATTTTTAAGGCTGCAACCAATTTCATTTTTAATTTCATACTGATTATTATTTTGAATATTTATTTTAATGATTCAGCAAAAGTACTTGCAGGCTTGGGCAACATGATAGGACAAATATGAAGTTAAACAGCACTTAATTTAAATTATGCCTGAAGCCACTAAAGAATATCCTAAATGCCCTTTTAAACAACCCGGTAAAGTTTGTAACAGCTTCAAAAGCGGATGATTTGATACAACGGCTCATTTTGCAGACAAATTTTACCTGTTTGCATATTCATTTTCTTCAATGCCGAAATAAAGAAAGACCTTTAATTAGCTTTAGTTGGGTAGCTTAAATTATGAAAAAATCATTTATCGTTTTATTACATATAGGTTTTTGGGCCTGTTATTTTATATTGATAGCAATAATGTTAGCTGTTTACTATAGAAGCAGTGTTCATGTAAGTAATCAGACACCCAGAATTTTAAATGCTTTGAAAAGCCTTTTCTTATTTGCATTTATTCCTTCGTTCATTTCGTACTGGGCATATTATTTTATTTTGTTTCCCAGGTACCTTCTACATAAAAGAGTTTTTCTTTCCATCATTCATGGTATTACCATTTCTGCAGTCGCAGCCCTTATCGGGTATATCCTCATCAGGTATTCAATAGAATCGGGTTTTATGGCAGATATGGATGATGCTGGTAAACATGGCCGGTCAACCGCCATCACTGTAATAGTTGCTATGACGCTTATTGGCCTTGTTACTGGTACGGTAGCGTTGGTTATAAAAGGATTTATTAATTGGTTTAACGAAAAAAAATTGAAAGAGGCTTTGAAAGAAAAAAACCATGAGATGGAAATGGCCCTGATAAAATCGAAAATTGATCCGCACCTTTTATTTAACACAATCAATAACATTGATGCATTGATTATAAAAGATGCCATTGAAGCGTCCAACTATTTGAATAAATTATCAGACATCATGCGGTTTATGTTGTACGAAACAATGGCCGAAAAAATTTTGCTGTCACAGGAAATTGAGTACATAGAAAAATATATCGCACTGCAAAAAATAAGAACGGCCAATGTAAATTATATACATTTTACAGTATCAGGCGATATTGGCAATAAATTGATTGCACCAATGATTTTTATACCATTTATTGAAAATGCTTTTAAGCATACAACCAATAAAAAACTTGAAAATGCCATTGCTGTCAATATTCTTATCACTGATAAAAAAATAAAAATGGTATGCGAAAATAAATTTGATTCAAAGCCAAAGATTCAGCCAATGAACAGCGGTTTAGGCAATGAACTTATTCAAAAAAGATTACAGCTTATTTATGCTGATAAACACCTTTTAGAAATAAACAAAAACAATGAACTGTACAGCGTTCACTTAACAATTAACAATGGATAAATATACCTGCATCATTATAGAAGATGAGCCCCTTGCGCTTGAAAAAACGAAAGACTTTGTAAACAAAGTTCCTTTTTTACATTTAAGTGCAACTTTCGACAATGCACTGAATGGGCTCACTTATTTAAACAACAACAAAGTAGATGTACTTTTTTTGGACATAAATATGGACGAATTATCCGGTATTGAATTATTGGAAAGCTCAAAAATAAACAGCCAGGTTATTATTACAACCGCCTATCAGCAGTATGCCTTAAAAGGATACGAACTACAGATAACAGATTACCTTTTAAAACCGTTCACCTTCAATCGTTTTTTACAGGCAGTAAACAAGGCGCAGGAAAATTTAGTCCATCGTACTTTCGAAGTTCAACCTGACTTTATTTTCGTAAAAACTGAAAACCGGCTGGAGAAAATCATGCTTAATGAAATAGTGTACATCGAAGGGATGAGAGATTACCTGAGAATTCATACAGTGAATAAAAAGATAATGACCTTGCAAAATTTCAGTGAACTTGAAAAGCTGATTCCTTCAAGCCTGGTGTGCAGGGTACATAAATCATACATGGTTGCACTAAATAAAATAGAATCTATTGAACGGAGCAGGATAAAAATTGCTGATCAAATTATTCCCGTTTCAGAAACATATAAAGAAGCTTTCCTTCAACTCATTAACAACAAGGCATAATCCTCCTAAAATTTGGAAGATTAAAAACACCTGTTGGCAGACATTCTCCCTTGCTTTGCATAGCTGAATTGCAAGCCCACTCTCAGTCATATACTTTTGCTTTAATTAATCAAACACAAAAATTAAAAAAAAGAATTATGAAAAAAGTAGTACAAACCGGGCTTGTCATCAGTATGATTTTCCTGTCAGCAGCAACATTCGGTCAAACGCAAACCGTGGAAGCAAAAAAAGTAAACAAGGATAAAAAAATTGCAAAAACCTACCTGGACCTGATGGTTAATGTAGTGAGTACAAACCTAAACTATGGTGAAGCAAACAGCTCCCTTACTGATTATAAAAAAACAAATAACGGCATACAGGCGGGGGCATCATTTCAGGCAGGCATTACACCTTGGTTTTCATTGGTTTCCGAATTATATTTTATGAGAAAGGGTGGTAAATTAAAAACCAGCAATCCATTAACCACCAGCGAATCAAGCCTTCGTTTAAATACTATAGAACTACCCGTACTTGCCCGTTTCCATTTCGGTAAATTCTATGTAAATGCCGGGCCTTCCATAACATATAATATTAGCGGCACCAGAAAAATTGAAGATGTAAGTACTAAACTTTCATTTGCAAATTCAATCGGAGGCTTTAAACGTTTCGATGCCGGTGTTCAGATGGGTGGAGGCGTAGAGTTTCCATTTAAGCAAAGAAGAATTGCGTTGGACATCAGGTATAATTATGGCTTAACCAATATCTCATACAACAAAGAAATTTATAACAGGGCGGTGATGGTTAGTGTTCATTTTTCTAAACCATGGAAGACAAATCCATTCGGTAGAAAATAAAAATTGATAAGCACTTAAAAAATAAATTATGACTGAATATAAACAACTTCAAAAAGAAAAAATCATTTTCTGGATTGGTATAATTCTATTGTCGGTATGGTTTGCAGCCAGCGGATATATGGAGATCACAAAAAATCCATTAGTTTGGGAACGCACCTTACAAATGGGATACCCGGCTTACTTCATTACTACTTTAGGCATTGCAAAAATTGCTGGGGTAATTGTTTTATTAATTCCAAACAAATTAGGCTGGCTAAAAGAATGGGTATTTGCCGCATTTTTCTTCGATGTAATTTTTGCCTTTATATCCCGTTATTCCTTTGCTGGTATTTCCGAGCTTGTAAAGCCTGTAATCGCTTTCATTTTAATTCTCATTACTTATATAATGTTTCGCAAAATTAATCCTGCATTAAGGGTATCATTTAAATAGCAATCATTCCTAAAAATTAAAAAAATGAATACAGCCATAAATACCGCAATCGTCACGGATGTATCAACGAAAAGGATACCGATGAGTGCATTGCGAAAAACAGCACTGGTGGCAGGCGTACTCTACCTGCTCACCTTTGTTTCGATACCCTCCATTGCCCTCTATGGTTCAATACACGGTCCGAATTATATACTCGGCAATGGCACTGACACTAAAGCCATCATCGGAGGTATCTTAGAAATAATCGTGGCCGTAACCAGTATCGGTTCTGCAATCGCATTGTATCCGATACTCAAACGTCAGAACGAGAGCCTTGCACTGGGGCTCGTTGCTTCCAGAATTTTGGAAGCAGGCACCATGTTCGTTGGCGTAGCCTTCATTTTGTCGGTAGTAACCTTGCGGCAGGCTGGAGCCGGTACAAATGCATTGGCATCCAGTCATGCACTTATCATTTTGTACGACCGAATCTTTTTACTTGGGCAAAGCTTTATGCCTACTTTGAACGATTTGTTGCTGGGCTTCCTGCTCTACCATTCACGCTTGGTGCCCCGTGGCCTTTCCCTGATTGGAATTGTTGGTAGCCCCGTACTACTCATTGGTTACTTCGCCATACAATTCGGTCTCATCGGGCAACATGCAGTATTAACAGGGCTGTTCGCAATTCCTGTGGCTCTATTTGAATTTTCGCTGGGCATCTATCTTGTTGTTAAAGGCTTCAGACCTTCGGCAATCACTGCCGATGTGTGATACAAATGGAAAGGGAATGATTGTACTTGTCTGTATCTGAAATCGGGTGTCCTTTGAGGCGCTTAAAGCCAAGGTAATTTTGTATCATAAATTAATAATCAGAAAACCTGAAATAAACTTTAAAAAATGTTCAACAATTGATAGTCATCATTGCAGTTCCGGTTCCGGTTCATTTTAATAAAACTTCAGCCGAATCCTATTCAACTGCCTGATTGTGCTATCACTTTTTTTCGGTATTAAATAATTTTGTAAATCATTAAAAATTAAAATAAACACATCATGAAAAAAGAAACAGGTTTCAACTTTGCCAACATAAGCAAAGAAAAATCAAATGAATTGACAACTATAGTAAAGGAAACTATTGCTATAGATTTTGTTCCTGCTAAAAATTTTACAGTAATTGATTTGTGGAATATTCAGCGCCAAGGTAAAACCACAATAAATAGCAGGAAGTTAGCTTCATTCCGTTGAGGATGTAGCTGTAGTAATTGGCATCCGGCAACTATATTACCGAAAACAAAATATATTGCGCCGGCTATTTTAAAGCAACTTTTTATTTTACGACAAATAATTTCTTATGACTGATAACTTAGATAAAATTAAAAAACAAATACGGTTTTTATCGGCATATGCAATGCTGTCATCTATCTTACTGTTACTTGCGTTGTTCTTAATTTTAAAAATGGACAGAAAGACAGAAAAATTAACGGTTGAAGAACTAACCGCAAAGCGGATAAATATTATTGAACCAAATGGACAACCCAGGTTAGTTCTTTCTAATATGGAAAAATCGCCAGCCAATTTGAATCACGGAAAACCTTTTGGAATTCCGGGCGGTAACCGCGCCGGTTTAATATTTTATGATGACGAGGCTACTGAATGTGGGGGTCTTGTGTTTTCAGGCAGAAAAGACAGCAGTGGAAAATATTTTGCATCAGGACATTTTTCTTTTGACCAATACAATCAAAACCAGATTCTGTATTTACAATATCTTGATGATAACGGGGACAGGAAAACAGGTTTATATGTAGATGATTGGCATAATAGTCCGGCTTTTCCCGAGTTTCGTAGCACATACAAGGAAGCAGAAAAATTACCAAATGGCCCCGATAGAGATGCTAAACTTAAGCAACTGCTTGAGCCTGTTAATGGTGACCCTGCCTTTGCCCATCGGGTTTTTATTGGCAAAGACGCCGCCAAATCGGCATTAATAAACTTAGCAGATAAAAAAGGCAAGACAAGGATTCAGCTTATTGTTGATTCTGCAGGAGAAGCAAAAATAAATTTTCTCGATCCTGCAGGCAAAATTGTTTATAGTTTACCCAATAAAGAGAATCACTAAAAAACAGCAAGCAACAAAAGTATTTGCAAATAAATTGACAGCATTTGGAGAAGACAAAACAATCAATTATCGTAAATAAGTAAAAAATCTGCAATGATGTTTATCGATGAACCGCAACCTTTTAACGATAAAGGATATAATATTAAAGCTCAAAATGACCAACAAAAAAAGACAGCACATAACATGGCTACAAACCAACAGCCACAGATAACCGGAATAAAAATACTTAAATGAAAAATGAAATAATACTAAAAGATTTTATGCAAAAAGTATGGAATGAAAAAAATTTCAATTCTATTGCTGCATTTGTCCATCCTGAATATACCATCCATATTGACACGGGAGATCCGTGGGAAGGAAAAACCCTCAATCATGCCGAATTTATAACCAGATTAAACTATTCCTTTAATTCTTTTCCCGATATTCATTTCGAAATTCAAAATGCAATTGCGGATGGCGATTATGTTGCGATAACCTGGATCATGACAGGAACAAACCTTGGAAAGATCGGAGAATTTCCACCTACAAACAAATCAATAAAAACTTTTGGAACGACCATTTATCATTTCAAAAATGATAAAGTGTGTGGGCACAGCCAGGTATTCGACAGGACATCGGTTATGAGACAGTTAGAGTTTTAAAAAATAGAGTAACAAACATTAAAAATATTCCCATGCTTAATTGTACTATCATTACAATGATACTACAATATTAGTGGAGGCTATCATACAATTTCATAAATCAATTACAAATTATCATGAAGATATTTTTTTATTCATTCTCTATACTACTTTTTTCTTTTTGTGCCAAAGCGCAGGAAAACAATCCTTTTATAAGTGGATTTGAAAAAAGCACTTCCTCAAAAATATTAAGTGAACAGCGTAAAGTTTGGATTCATATTCCAAATAGCAATGCAGGAAATAAAAATGGTGCAACGCATTATCCCGTAATTTATTTATTAGACGGAGATGCAAATTTTAATAATGTCGTTAGCATAACCGAATTCATGAGTAATGCAGGTCTTTGTCCGCCAATGATCGTAGTCGGGGTTTTACATCCTGCCCGAATGACAGACCTGACATTTGGTACAGATAAGGAAACGCCTGGTGTTGTAGGGAGAGGTGAAAAATTCATACTCTACGTCGAAAAGGAATTGATGCCATACATAGAATCAAATTACCCAACAGCTCCCTATAAGATATTCATTGGTCACTCTGTTGGCGGCCTTACTGTTGTTAACACTTTAATACATCATCCCAATTTATTCAGTGCCTATGTTTCCCTTGATGGTGCTTTATGGTGGAATAATCAGCAAATTGTAAAGGAAGCTAAAATGACTTTAGCAAGTACAAATTATAAAGGGAAAACCTTGTTTATGGCATTGGCAAACCGAATGGAGAGAGGAATGGATACGCTAACAGTTCAAAACGATACCACTGAGGGTACTGAGCTTATTCGCAGCAACCTGGAATTCATTAAAGATATTTTCAAAAACAAAACAAATCAATTGCGTTTTAAACACGCATTTTATGAAAATGACGATCACAGTTCTGTCCGGTTGATTGGGGAGTATGATGCCCTCCGGTTTATTTTTGATTATTACAAACTTAAAATTTATAATAGTGAATTAGAATATCCCAATTTGAAATTGGATTCCTTATTAGTAACGCACTATAATAATGTTTCTGCGCAAATTGGTTATCTTATCAAACCAGATGAAAGCCAGGTTAATAATCTTGCATATCATATGTTGAACCAAAAACAATTTATTAAGGCCGAAGCATTGTTTAAACTAAATATTGCAAACTATCCCGAAACGGCTAATTGTTATGATGGATTGGGAGATTTGTATCTGGCAAAAGGAGATAAACTAAAAGCCATAGAGAGTTTCAAAAAAACTTTATCGCTAAAACTAATTCCTGAAACAAAAGAAAAGCTTGAAAAATTATTAAAGGAAAAGAAATAAGCCCGCTGGTCGTTGGGTACATTGCCATTCTTTTTGCTTCCATCGGGCAACATTCCGGTTCGGCAGGGTTAGCAGCATTTCTGGTCTTATCATTCAGGCACTTACTCATATCCATTATAGTCTTTGATCAAACTTTAGTGGAATCCCATTTAACTGCATGATTGTCCTACCTATATGCATACACACGCAGGTATTTTTGTGCATTAATAAAATTTAAAAAATATTCACCGGTCTTTAGCAATTGTACCATTACCGGTTCTAAAGAGAAATTAAAAACAAAACACATCATGAAAAAGCAAACAGAAATCAACTTTGTAGAAATCAGTAAAGAACAAACCAATAAATTAACTGCGGTAGTAAGTGAAACTATAGCTATGGATTTTGTTCCTTTTAAAACATTTACCACAGCCGATCTGTGGAATATCCAGCGCAGGAGTAATACGATGAGAAACAGAAGGCACTTAGCCTGATTATTGAAATTTATTTACCACACCAAGTCAATAAAACTTACGCAAATGCGACTTTTTAAAATTTACCAGCTTTTTTTTCTGTTTATTTTTATAGCATCGGATATAAGCAACGCACAAACTAACCAACCAGCAACCGTTAACATCAGGGAATTAATAAACTCCATTGCCGACAGTTTAAACAAACATTATATTTTTCCGGAAAAGGCGAAAAGTATATCCCTTTATCTTCAATCGCAACTAAAGGAGAATGCCTACAAAGACTTGCTGGATAAGCCTGAAAAGCTTGCTGAACAAATTGGGCAGGACATAAATATGGTACATCACGACCCACACATGCGTGTAAAATTCGATCCTGGTTTTGTTCCCCAGGAAATTTACAAACCTACCCCTGAAGACATTGAACGTGTTAAAAAATATTGGAAAGAAAATAATTACACGTTCAAAAAAGTGGAAATACTTCCTGGAAATATTGGCTATCTCCCTTTTAATTTATTTGTAGATGATATAGAAGCTGCCAAACCAACTATCACTGCTGCACTTAAATTTTTAATAAATACCACTTCACTGATAATTGATCTGAGAAACAACATGGGCGGCAGTCCGCAAATGGTAAGCCAGATTGAAAGTTATTTTTTTAAAGAAAAGACTCACATGAACGATCTCATCAACCGCTCCAATAAGGACACTATTTTCCTGTATGCTGACCCTGCCAAATCAGACAGTTTAAATCTTTCGATGCCAATTTACATTTTAACCAGCCAACACACTTTTTCAGGAGCAGAAGATTTTAGCTACGCAATGCAAATTACAAAAAGAGCCATTGTAGTAGGTGAAACAACTGGCGGCGGTGCACACCCGCAAATGCCATTTTCTGTTGGTCAGGGCTTTGTAGTATTTATACCCCTTGCCCGTTCCATTAACCCGGTTACTCAAACAGACTGGGAAGGAACAGGTGTGATACCGGATGTTAAAGCAACGGCCAATGAAGCCTTTATTAAGGCGCAAGAACTTGTATTTACGAACCAGCTATTAAAAGCAACAGATCAAAAAGAGAAAAGCAAATATTTATACTATTTAAATTCTCTTTTGGTAAACCATGCAAATAAACAACCTGTTTTATATAAATTATTGCCTTTTGCAGGAACTTATGGTGGCCTGAAAATTTATCTGGAAAAAAACAAGCTTTATTGTAAAAACGATAACAATGGTAGTGCTGTTTCAACATTAAAGTATCTAACCAATAATCTGTTTATACTCGATCAGGATGCACAAATAGAATTTATAAAAGACAGCAAAGGACATTATTCAAACATAAAAATATTTGTAAATGATGGTAGTGTTTTTGAAGAAAAAAGAAGCAGGAATACTCACTTAGCTAAACCAATTAACATAAACTAAAAAAATAAAATAACACATCATGAGAAAGCAAAATGAAATTAAATTTTCAAAAATCAGTAAAGAACAAATAATTGATTTAACCACAGTGGTAAATGAAACGATAGCCATAAATTTTGTTCCGGTCAAAAGTTTCACAATAGTTGATTTGTGGAATATTCAGCGAAGGTGTAAAACCATGTCAAACAGAAAGCACCTGATTTGATATGAATTTCTTTTTGTTGTAAAACTAATTCGTTCCTTTAATGAGCATTTGCACCGGACACAACAACAATTCCCAAACAGCGTAAATGCAAAAACTCTATGTGCAACACTATTAATAACAATGCAACCATAAAAGGAAAACGAAAAGTATGAACGAAAAATATTTAATGCCAACACAAGATGCAGGAAGAGCCTTTGTTATGAGACAAATTAAAGGAAGCATTGTTATGCTCAACTTAATTCGCTTTCATGAAATAGCCGACTATGGAGCTACTCCGGAACTTATGCCAAACGAACCTATAAGTGGGAAAAAAGCGTACCAATTTTATATTGAACACACTTTGCCTTTTTTAACTGAATCTGGCGGAGAAATTTTATTTATGGGAGAAGGTGGAGCCTTTCTAATTGGCCCAACAAATGAGCATTGGGATGCAGTTTTACTAATCAGGCAAAATAGTGTAAATACTTTCCTCGCTTTTGAATCAAACCAAGACTATATGAAAGGCATTGGCCATAGAACCGCTGCATTAGAAGACTCACGACTGTTGCCATTAGTTGAAAATAAAGAAGGGTAACATAAAATCTAAAAAAATAATAAAAAAAAATCTACTACGAAAAAAATAAAATGAAAAATGAAATAGTGCTAAGAGATTTTATGCAAAAAATCTGGAATGAAAAAGACTTCAATTCCATTGAAGAATTTGTAAACCCTGAATATACAATCCATATTGACACAGGAGACCCGTGGGAAGGAAAGACTTTGAGCCATAAGGAATTTGAAACCAGGTTAAACTATTCCTTTAATTCTTTTCCAGACATTCATTTCGAAATTCAACATACAATTTCTGATGGCGATTATGTTGCAATTACCTGGATCATGACAGGAACAAATCTTGGAAATATCAGAGATTTCCCTCCTACAAACAAATCAATAAAAACTTTTGGCAGCACCATTTATCATTTCAAAAATGATAAAGTATGTGGGCATAGCCAGGTATTTGACAGAACATCAGTAATGAGACAATTGGGTTTTTTGTAAGTAAAAAAGCTAAAATTAAAAGCTATTGGCCTGTTACTATTATTAATGTACTTTACGCTATTAGCTTTTACATGTTCACACTGAATTCGGTCTGTTTCTCAGGACAAATCAATTATGATCATGATTGATTTACCCTACATCGTTGCTACAGTAATAATTACCTGGTTTATACGCAATACCATTAAAAAAGAAACAAACATCTTAAATGAAATCCATGGGATACAGAATGACATAACTGAGTAAGGCTACAATAAAATATAATAACAAAAAAATGAAAGCAATAGTATATAAAAAATATGGTTCTCCCGAAGTTGCAAAATTAATGGAGGTTCTTAAACCCATACCAAAAGATAACGAAGTATTGGTTAAGGTTTATGCATCTACCGTAAACCGAACTGATTCTGGATTCCGTAGTGCCGAATATTTTATTTCACGATTTTGGAGTGGACTTTTACGTCCTAAATATCAGATATTAGGTTGTGAGTTTGCAGGTGTGATTGAAGAAATTGGTAAGCATGTAAAAGAATTTAAGAATGGAGATAAAGTTTTTGGTTTTAATGATAAATCCTTCGGAGGTCATGGAGAGTACTTAACAATTGTTGAGACAAATGCGCTTACAACTATGCCAGAAAACATTGGCTTTGATAAAGCGGCGGCTCTTACAGAAGGAGCACATTATGCCTTAGTAAATATTAGAGCAGCAAAGATTAAACCTGGACAAAATGTTTTGGTTTATGGAGCAACAGGTGCCATTGGTTCTGCAGCCGTTCAATTATTAAAACACTTTGGTGCAATAGTAACTGCAGTTTGTAATACAAAAAATGTAGAGCTTGTAAAAACGCTCGGTGCAGATACTGTTATTGATTATCAAATACAGGATTTCACAAAGACACAAAATAAATTTGAATTCATTTTTGATGCAGTAGGTAAAAGTTCATTTGGACAATGCAAGCCTTTATTAACTGAAAAAGGGATTTACATTTCAACCGAACTGGGGAAAAATGGAGAGAATATATTTTTTGCGCTTATTACACCTCTTTTGGGTGGGAAGAAACTTTTATTTCCAATCCCAACAATTACTAAAGCGGATGTAATATTTTTAAAAGAGCTTGTTGAAAAAGATGAATACAAACCCGTAATTGACAGACAATATAAGTTAGACCAAATTGTAGAAGCATACAAATACGTTGAATCTGGAGAGAAAACAGGAAATGTTATACTAAAAATAGTAGAATGATAAGAGCATCAGCGAATAACATTGCATTGATGCTTGTACTTATGTTTTTTAATTAAGCATTTGTGCAGCACATTTGTCACCGTAACTGTAGTTGCAAAATTTCTATTTAGAACTTCATTATACACCATATAAAAAAACAGCAAATGAAAAATATATTAAGATTGGAAGAAATAGGAATGACGGCAATAGGGGTTTACTTTTTGACGATTCATAACCTTAACATATCAATATGGATATGGCTATTAATATTCTTTTCTCCAGACATAAGTATGTTAGGATATTTAATCAATGCCAAAGTTGGTGCAATCTCCTATAATATTTTTCATCATAAAGGGCTTGCAATTGCTGTTGCTGGCATAGGCTATTTTATGAAGATCGAAGTTATGTTGGTGATAGGAATTTTATTATTTGCCCATTCATCTTTTGACCGGATGATAGGATATGGATTAAAGTACCACAGCAGTTTCAACGATACGCATTTGGGTAAAATCAAAAAAGATAAATCCATTGATAATGTCGTGTCCTAACTGGATATTACATTTCAATCTTGCCTTCTTCCAAATATTTAACTATAAAACTTTTCCTTTATAAATACGGAATGGCATTTTGCAATTATGATTTTCTTCAAATCAAATTGTTATAAAACAATTATTTATTTTAGGCTAATTTTTTAGCTGGATATTTCATTGATTTAAGATTGAGCGGAGCATATGCCGTTTTGGAAAATTCCATTTATTGGTTCTTTGGCTTAACGCCTAATAATGTTGTTCCAATTGTTTAGCCCCGGTTACGAATTGACCGTTTCGGTAAAAGGATAGTAAATAAAATCCCATAGGCTATTTCAATCATTGAACCTGTTAAGGCAGAAGTATAGGCTTGTGCTTTAAATGAGAATAATATATACCCTGCAATTGCAAGGCTTGCTCCTAAAATCCAAAATAACCGGATTCCAAATATTGTATTAAAAGTT
>JAYSTT010000499.1:0-2575 GCA_043719495.1 Ferruginibacter sp.
AGCAACCGAAGTGCTTGCATTTGGTATTGCTCAGCTAAGAGCTACTTTTGCCAGCGATGCAAAAGAAATTATTGTACCCTTTCAAATTGATTATCCTGAATTGGGCACTTTAATCACAGTTCCCAAAGCTGGCGATAAGAAAAAGCTATTGGAGCTGAGTGAAAAAAATGTAAATTATTTTAAAGAAGATTTGAGGCATAGAAAAATGCTTAATCTTGATGAAAAGACTGCTGATGAAAAATTAAGAGTATTGTATTTGCTTCAAAAAGATTTGCAGCTACCCAATTTGCCTACACATATTGAATGCTTTGATAACTCTAACTTTCAGGGAAGTTACCCTGTATCGGCAATGGTATGTTTTATAAACGGGCAGCCGGCCAAAGCCGAGTACAGACGATATAAAGTAAAAACGGTTACAGGTATCAATGATTTTGCATCAATGAAAGAAGTGGTGTATCGACGGTACAAACGCCTTTTAGATGAAGAAAAACCATTGCCTCAACTGGTAATAATAGATGGCGGTAAAGGCCAGCTAAGCGCTGCTATGCAGAGTATAACAGCACTTAAATTATCTGCTTCCACAACTGTTGTTGGGCTTGCAAAAAACGAAGAGGAGATTTTTTTTCCGGGAGATACACAATCTATTAAACTACCCTGGGACAGCGAAAGCCTTAAACTAATAAGGCGAATAAGAGATGAAGTACATAATCATGGTATTACTTTTCACCGTAACCTGAGAAGTAAGGGGACTTTTAAAAACGAATTAGAGCAAATTAAAGGCATTGGTAATACAACTGCCTATATGCTTTTAAAGGAATTTAAATCGGTAAAAAATATTAAACTGCAAACGGAGGAGGATATTATAAAACTAATTGGCAAGGCTAAGGCTAAGCTATTGATAGCATATTTTAAAACTGCCGTATTATAAACCTCACAGGTTTATAACACAGTAATAACTTAAAGAATTTCCTATGCTAGAAAGAATTGTAATTTTTAGCATTTTACGCAAACCTGAAAGGTTTTGTGGCAAAAACAAAAAAACAAGGGGCTGGATGGAAATCCTGCCCCGTTTTAAAATCCAATATCCTATGAAAAACCGATACAAATATACATACCTATTTGATACTCCATATACCCTGTTCGTGGTATTTTTTAAATAGTAGCATTTATTTAAGAAACGACTTATTAAATAATTGTTTAATTTTTATGTACCGCAAAAAATTTCTTTAGCCCATTATTGTAGTGCTGCTATTAGTGGCAACTTATAGAATTGGGTTTTTCAAGATTTTGATCTGCTTACGCCTGCTTTAATTTTTTGTAGCAATATAAATGTAGAAAGAAAAATGGTTGAGTATTGATTTTTAAACAGCCCCGGTTTATTCTAATTCAGTTTTAATTAACGCAGCCAATTTTGCCGCCCATTTTGCATACTCTTTTCCGGAGGGGTGTAGTTTATCCGGTGCTAAAAATTCGTCTTTATAGCCGTCATGTCTTTGTGATGTGGTAATATCTATATAATGTGCATTAAATTTTCCGGTAACATCTTTACAAATGTCATTATACAAATCAATTTCACAGGCAATTTTTTTTCTGTACCTTCCTTCAGCAAATGGTGTTACACCCCAATCCGGAATACTTAATACAAAAACATGATTGGGCTTATTGTTTGCAAATTGAATAGATCTTTGTAACAAATGTTCAAATTCTGTTTCAAAATTTATTAAAGATCGCTCCCTGTATTGGTTGTTTACTCCAATGAGTAAAGTAATAATATCGTAGTATTTAAAAATATTGGCCCGGTCAATAGCAGCGTCTAATTCATCAGTCGTCCAGCCAGTAGAGGCAATTATTTCAGGTGCTTTAAATCTGTTTCCGCCTTTAGCAGTTTTATTTAAAAGTACAGCTGTTTGATTTGGAAAATTATCTTCAGCCAAAACCTGTTCTCCAATGCTATAGCTGTCGCCTAAGGCCAAATAAGTATGCTCTTTCATTGTATTTACAAAGCGAAATTGATTAATATTTCATTGCCAGCTTCAGTTTTCCCCATAACTCATTGTCAAAACTACTGGGACCAAGGGTACTGGTGCCAGAGGCATTATCGCCCAGCCTTACCACTACTGCATCCAAACTTGGTATTACATAAATTTTTTTATCGTCTTTACCCAGGGCCATATACATATCAGCTGGGGCATTTGGTACCAATGAAGCGGGAAAAACGATCTGGCTTTGCGGCACCATAGTGGATGCTTTTCCATTTAGCCACCATAAATAACCATAACTTAAATTATAATTTTGAGAAGTATTCGTCATCGCATCAAAATAGGCAGCATCATTTAATAAAGCCGTGCCATTCCATTTTCCCTTACTCAATATTAAAGATCCAAACCTTGATGCTTCCCTGGTGGTGCAATACATTATATAATTTAACCAAAATGAATTGGGCATTCCAATTTTGTCAAACAATTTTTCTTTGCTGTATTGATTAAATGTTTTACCACTGGCATTTGCCAAAACTGTTTGTACCAAATGATAAGGTGCATTATGGTAAGCCCATCTTGTACCTGCGTCTGCTTTG
>JAYSTT010000500.1:0-2572 GCA_043719495.1 Ferruginibacter sp.
AGGGGGCTGTGCTTTTTTAATTGGTATGGGAATTTATTTTGCATTTATAAAAAAGATTGAACCCCGTAAAAAACAGGAGCCTGTTGAAATTGCCGGAGACGTAATTACACCCACCGGAAAAAAGACAAACTATTTTGCCATCATGAGTTCGGGTTTTATTATCAATACTTTAAACCCTGCGGTGATTTCGTTTTGGGTTATCATGGCAGCTTCGCTGGCGTCGGTATATTCTTTTTACGACCGCATTATTATTTTTGGAACCTGCCTGGGTGTAAACATGATTGCAGATGTGGGAAAGGTCTTGGGTGCAGGATATATCGGCAAAAAATTAAGCGACCATGTTATACTTATCATCAACCGGGTATCGGGTGTATTGTATCTTATTTTTGGTTTTGCAATTTTAGCAGGCATTATTTATACATTGGTAAAACATTAACAGTAAATATTAGTACCTCAGCAGTTTCAATTTTTATTTTGTTGCATGAAACCAATACTGCCGATCCTTCTTTTTATAACCACCACTTCCTTTTCCCAATCGGCAGATTTTATTCAACTTAAAAAAAATAATAAAACCATTACCACTTATTACGGCGGAATGAACATTGCGTTCACATCCGAAAGCGGGACGTTTATTGATGCATTGATCAACAGCATTAAAGATGATACTTTATACCTGCAGCAGTTTATTGTGCGTTACCTGCCAACCAATATCGGTACGTACATTATTGATACTGTAGGGAGCTATCGTTACAAATATCATTATAACCAGGTAATAGCCATAGGCCGTAAAGAAAAGAGCAATTTTAATGTAAGAGGCAGCGGTGCAGCTTTATTGGGCGGCGGTGCTGTACTTACTTTGGCAAGCGGTATCATTTATGTGGCCGACAGAAAAAAATTCAGTTTGCCTTTATTGCTTGCTTCTGTTGGTTTGGGCACGCTTGGTTATTTTATGGCCAAAGGCAGTAAACATGCCGGAGCTTATGTATTGGGTAAAAAATACAAACTGGTTTACATGAATATGAGTAACAACAAAATGTAGTTTTCGTTGTACGGGTGCATTTAAAATTGTAACAGCGAATTAAAGAGTTGCCAACCTTCATAAAGAAATTTATAAGTTAAAAAGAATTTTAAAAAGGTTGGCAACCCTTGCGCCAATTTTCATGTACTCAGTTACACAAACAAATCTGGCTAATTAGTATATTGCATTAAACCCCGCAACCACTGCGTATAAACCGGTAAGCATGAAAAAAATATGGATGTGGATGAAAAGGATCTTCTTCTGGATTTTTATTGTGCATATAATATGGTTCCTGATTTTTATTGTTCAAAAATTTTCTGTTGCCGATTTTCCGGTTGCAAACCTCAAAACAAAAATGTTGATTGTTATTGCTGTTGTGCTGGTTGGCGGGCTTACTTATTATTTCTGGTTACGCCATATTGAGTTTGTAAAGAAGGCAGCTATTGTTTTGAGGGAAGTTTTTTTTATCGCCTACATCTCTTCTACTTTATATTTATTATTGGGCATCGTATTTAATCCGCTCATTACATTAACACAGGTTGGCAGTATATTACAGGGCTATAGGCTTAGCAGGGATTATGTGAGTTACGATGATATGGGCACCAATATAAAACTGGCTGTAATTGGTAGTGAGGATCAACAATTTCCTGATCATGACGGGTTTGATATTAAAGCAATAAAACTTGCGATGAAGTATAACAAGCGTCATCCCAATAAAGTAAGAGGGGCCAGCACCATTAGCCAGCAGGTTGCAAAAAATGTTTTTCTGTGGCAGGGTGGCGGATTTATAAGAAAAGGTATAGAAGTTTTTTTTACTTTTTCAATTGAAGGCCTCTGGACCAAACGAACCATTCTTGAACGGTATTTAAATGTTGCTGAAATGGGCCCCGGTATTTTTGGTGTGCAGGCAGCAGCAAAAAAATATTTTAATAAAGATGCTAAAAATTTAACGGCTGCGGAGGCGGCGCAGATTGCGGCCTGCTTACCCAATCCTAAACGGTTTACAGTAAAACCATTAAGTGGTTATGTTGCAGGCCGCTCTGGTAACATAATGCGGCAGATGGGTAATTTGGCTGGGGATCCGGATGTGCAGGCGTTAATCCGTTAACACATACGGGGTCGTTCAAAAACTTTCCACCAAAGCAAGCGGAATTATAACCTTTGTTCCTGTAGGTTCTTCCAGATCAATGATTGCTATATTATCCGTTAGCTGATTTTCCTTATTGAATAACTCAATCCGTTTCATTGTAATTTCCATACCGTGCGATTCTCTTTTAACCCCATCCTGTTTTTTGTTTAGCCTTGCATTTGCCCTGCCAATACCATTATCGGTAATGGTGCAGATGATCCTGTTTTTTTCTTTTACCACGGATACGCTGAGCAGGCCCGGGTTGTTGGATGGCAGCAGCCCGTGCAGGATGGCATTTTCTACAAAGGGCTGAACGATGAGCGGCGGTATTTCTATCGTTTCCAGATCAAGGATACCCTCTTTAAAAAACTCATAAACAAATTTATCTGCAAAACGTATCTGCTCCATCTCAATATATAATTCGA
>JAYSTT010000006.1:0-4568 GCA_043719495.1 Ferruginibacter sp.
GCCTGTTGTAATGCAATATCTTCTGTAAAAGAAATGATACATTGTAAAGTATCTCCAAATTTTTTCAACCGGGCAATAAAAAATTGAGTGAGTTCAACAGCACTGATCTTTTTATTTTTAATTAATGAGGCCAGTTGCAGTACGGAATAAAATGCCAGGTCATTTTTATTTTCCGGCATAGAAATTTTAGCAGGGATATTCCATTTAACCGGATTTTGTTTGGTATTAAATAACATCCCCGGTAAAACTGGAGATTGCCAGGTGCTGAGCGGAACACTGTTATTTAAAGTGTACTGCCGCATTTTATTAAATTCTTTTATCGTATTCTTAACATCATCAAAAAGAGAATCCCTTTCTGCCTGGTTAAACTGCAGGCCAATAACTCTTTCTGCTGCAGGAATATCTTTTACAGAAATGCTATCCTGGCAAAAAATGGTACTGCTGATCAACAGCAAAACTATTGTATAAAGTAATTTCAAGTTAAAAAGATTTAGAAAAGAAAGTTACTGAATAATATTTGGCTAAAAACTTTTGTTTATTTATTCTGTTGTTTTGAGCATGAAAAATAATTTTAAAAAGTAACCTTAAAAATTTGTTTCCGATTTTATAATTTATTACTTTCAAAGAAAAACTATTATGGCAACCATAAAGGCTAAGGGTACTAAAGAAGATCCATGGCAACTAAAGACTCCTCCGGGCACATCAGCTTATATCATGTATAAAGAGGGAGATATCCTGGTATGTAAAGTGGGTAGTACCACACTGCATTATCAATGGCGCTGCATTGCAGATTGCCATGCCATGCTAAAAAATCACGGCGACTGGATGGAGTTGGGTAGTGCGGATGAACAAAAACCTGCAAAAGAAGGAACAGTAGAAGCATGGGGCCGCTCTGCAAAAAATCCGGTTGCTGGCTGGTATGGATTAAAGAAAGGGTTCCGGGGCCGGTTTGGTATGTATGTACCGTCATTGATGGAAGCACTGGGATTGGTAGAACTGGAACATAATCCCAAAAACAACCGGACGAAAGCAAAATAATTTTTTAATAAAAGCCCGGTTGATAGAGATTCTTCGGTTTTAAAATTTACAATAAAACAAAGAGTTAGCACTACACTATATTAAAATTAACTCCCCTTAATAATTTCTCATAGTCAAAAAATATTCCCAGACATTTTTCATTTTTTATATGAACGGAAATTTCATCTTGGGTTTTAAGTATACTTTTATAACAGTTTTATCTACCTAATTAAAAAACTGATTATGAAAAAAAGTATAGCTTTTAAAACTCCGGTGGTTTATTTCCTTTTATTATTTTTTATATCCTCCTCAGTAACTGCACAAATGATGCGGCTGCCCGAGACCAGTGTTAATTATAAATGTAAAACTGCACGTCAGCTTGCAGCAACGGAAATTGCCATTAACTGGAATGCACCGGGTGTAAAAGGTCGTGAAGGAAAAATATGGGGTACTGATATTGCTCCGTATGGATTTAATATTTTGGGTTTTGGCTCTGCAGTGGCTTCTCCCTGGAGGGCTGGTGCCGATGAAAGTACTACGATATCTTTTTCAACAGATGTAATTATTAACGGAAAGCAACTGGCTGCCGGTAAGTATGGTTTTTTTATTGCACTGTATCCCGATTCGTGCACACTTATCTTCAATAAAAACACTGCGGGGTGGGGAAGTTATTTTTATAAAAGCGAAATGGATGTATTAAGGGTTACTGCCCGTCAGCAAAAAGAAATGAAAGAAAGTAAAGAAAGGCTGGACTATACATTTTCAAAACAAACCGGAAATGCGGTTGAAGTAAGTATGGAATGGGAGAGATGGCGTATACCTTTTACTGTAGAAGTGGATTTGGTGAATACCACACTGGCCTATATACGTACGCAAATGAGCGGCGCTGCCGGGTTCGATCCGCCAAGTTTAGAATCTGCAGCAATCTGGTGCTTACAGAATAATGTAAATGCCGAAGAAGCATTGGGCTGGATAACTTCTGCCGTTGATCCCAATTTAGGTGGGGTTAATTCCTTTAAAGCCTTATCCACCCAAGCCGGTTTATTAAATAAGCTAAATAAAAAAGAAGAAGCCGCAAAGATGATGCAAACCGCTATGGATAATGCGAGTGTTTCGGATATACATAATTACGGCAGGCAATTGTTAGCTGAAAATAAAGTAAAAGAAGCGATGGAAGTATTTGAATTGAATTATAAAAAATTTAAAGGGGCATGGCCCACCAATGCCGGATTAATGAGGGGTTACTCTGCAATGGGTGATTTTAAAAAAGCACTGGAATATGCAAAAGCTGCGTTGGCACAGGCTCCAAGCGAAGAGATTAAAAAAATTATCAGTAATGCAGTGGACACTTTGTCCAAAGGGAAAGCTTTATAATTGACGTAATGTTGCCCCGCCCACGGCACCGATTTCTGCAATAACAATGAAATTTGGCGAAGCTGTGTCCAATCTTTTTTTAATTACTTTTTTTACACCAGCAGGTTTTCAATTTTAACCGATACATATTTCATGTTTAGAGTAAAGGCCCGCATTTTAGCAACCTGCTTAAATCATTTAAATCTGTAGATATACTGAGATCTAAATAAATCAATCGCAATTAATAAAACTTTATCTTTAACCCGTTGTGCTTTTAAAAAGATTATTTAATTATTTTTTGTTTTGAAAAAATCTGCCATCAATTTTCAACCGCTGCTGCAAAATAAATTAGTAAAAGCACAGCCGTTGCTGCAATCAGACTTTGATAATTTATATGCTGCCGCCAGCGACCCGTTAATTTGGGAGCAGCATCCCAATAAAAACCGTTATCAATTGCCGGATTTTCAAAATTATTTTAAAGGCGCTATAGAATCGGGCGGGGCTTTTTTGGTAAAAGATGCACAGACCAATGCAATAATTGGCAGTTCCCGTTACAGCGATTACGATGCTGCAACCCATACCGTTTCTGTCGGCTATACTTTTTTCATCCGCAGTTGCTGGGGCAAAGGCTATAACGATGCACTTAAAAAATTAATGCTCAATTATATTTTTCAGTTTGTTGATACGGTAACTTTTTATATTGGTGCGGTAAATAAACGGTCGCAAATTTCAATTGAAAGATTAGGTGCAATAAAAACAGGCGAAACTACAATGGCTTATTACGGCGAGGCTCCCAAAACAGATTATGTTTATGCCATTACAAAACAACAGTGGCTGAATATGCAAAACAACGGGTAAAATAATTTTTCACTTCTTGTTCAGAAAAGCAGGATAGCTAAATAAATCAATATTGCGGTTTTGGAATTAGTAAAAGTGAAGTATTTATGTAATAAGTGTACCAAATTTCATCAGATTTTAAATAATAAATTTTCAACTTAGCTAAAAAGAATCTAAGGATAAACTAAATCAACTGGCTTTGATGATTGATGATAAAGCTGTCAGGATGCAAGTAATAAAAAAATGGGACCCATTTCTTTTCAGCCAATAGTACAGAAAAATCTTTTACTTTTATTCTCCGGATCATTTAATCACTATAATACTATTTCATTTCACAGCAACATTAATAAAGGCATTTAATTATGAAATTTAAAACGGTTTTATCTTGCATCACACTTTTGTTATCATCAGCCGTTCTTCAGGCGCAGCAAACTGAAATTCCATTAAAGATTAATGCACAAACTTTTAATCCGGCTACTTTATTATGGTACACAGCCCCGGCAAAAAAATGGGACGATGCCCTGCCGGTTGGCAATGGCCGCCTGGGCGCCATGGTATTTGGAAAAAACGGAGAAGAACGCATTCAGTTAAATGAAGAAACCTACTGGAGTGGCGGGCCTTATTCAACAGTTGTAAAAGGCGGTTATAAAGTGTTGCCCGAAATACAAAAAAAGGTATTTGAAGAAAAATATTTAGCGGCTCATAATTTATTCGGCCGCAATTTAATGGGTTACCCGGTTGAGCAAATGAAATACCAATGCCTGGCCAATCTTCATTTATTTTTTAAGAATCAGGATAGTGTTACTGATTATAAAAGATGGCTCAACCTGGAGAATGGAATTTCGGGTGTTTCTTACACTGCAGATGGAATTACTTATCAGCGGGAAGTATTTGCATCGGCACCCGACCAGGTAATTGTTGTTCGCATTACGGCCAATAAACCCGGCAGCATTTCTTTTACTGCTAACCTGCGTGGAGAAAGAAACCAAACACATTCCAATTATGCAACCGATTATTTCAGGATGGATCCTTATAGTAATGATGGATTAATACTTACCGGTAAATCGGCAGATTATATGGGTGTGGAAGGAAAAATAAAATACGAAGCAAGAATAAAGGCAGTACCGGAAGGTGGCTCCATGAAAACAGATGATGTGAACCTCATTATAGAAAATGCAAATTCGGTAACAATCTATTTTGCAGCAGCAACCAATTTTGTGAATTACAAAGATGTGAGTGCGGATCAACATCAAAGAGTAACCAATTATTTTAAAGCTATTGAAAATAAAAATTATAAAACGATTCTTGAATCAGCTGTAGCTGATTATAAAAAATATTTTGACCGGGTTTCATTGCAATTA
>JAYSTT010000051.1:0-4424 GCA_043719495.1 Ferruginibacter sp.
GTATAAGACCCTATTGTGCTAACATTTACCTGTACAACAGCAGTATTAGCAACACCCAAAACTGTGTTAGCGGTATAAGTACCGTTTACAGTTATTGGCGCACAAGCTGGCGCACCACTTAAAGTAAACTGGGCTGGTGCTTGCATTGGTTGAACGGTTACAGAAAAATCGCAGGTGGTTGTAACATTTGGTTTAAATACAAAAGTGCCTGCGGCAGTTGGTGTACCCGTTGCATTCAATATAATTGTTTGCGCCCCTGTGGCAGCAAATACCCCTGTTTTACTAAAAGTTATTCCGTTAGCAGTATTTGTTGTAATGGTATAAGATCCAGCTGTTGTAACGTTAACATTTAATGTTACGGTATTGCTAACAGCAGTGGGGTTTGCGGCATTATAAGTTCCATTAACAGTAAAACTTGTACAACTATTTGGTGCACCATTTAAAGTAAATACCGCAGGTGGTCCACCTGCAGTTTGTACAGTAACATTATAGGTGCAACTGCTGGCAACATTAGTTACAGTTACAGTTTTAATACCGGCAGATGCAGGTGTGCCTGCACCATTTAGCGTAACATTTTGTAAGCCTGTTGTTGTAAATACCCCGGCTGCACCAAAAACAAAACCACCCGTGCTTGCAGCAGTTAAAAGATAGGTGCCAACAGTGGAAACATTTACTTCTACGGTAAGTGTATTTGCCGAAGTTAATAAAGTGCCAACAGTATAAGTGCCCCCTACCGTAGCTCCAGAACATACGCCTGCTGTACTGCCTAAAACATACACCGCAGTGCCTGCAACTGACCCTGCAACTGTTACAGCAAATTTGCAGGTACTTGCTCCGTATTTAATTGTAAAAGTATTTGTGCCTGCTGCAATTGGTTTACCACTTGCATATAAACGAATGGTATTGGCTCCAAAAACCACAGCACCTACTTTACGGAAAGAAAATCCGTTTAAAGTATCAGATCGTATTTCGAAATTGCCCGGTGAAGTTACGTTAACCTGTACATCAACAAAATTGGCATCAGTTAATACAGAATCCTTTTTAAAAATCCCATTTACTGTAACGGGTAGGCAATCGCCTACAGCATCTTTTTTTAATGAACCCGAAGACACACCAGCATTATCAAAACTTAATTCTTTTTGGCAGGATAAAAAAGATACAAATAATGCCGTTGCCAGAAAAAGAGATTTAAAAATTTTCATACCCGGTATTAAATTATTTTTATAAAGGTAAGTTTTTTATGAAACCTGAGATTCGTCGTTTACAAGTGCAGTAGTTTCTACTGTATGATTAGATTCTGTGTTGTTACGCTGCTTAAAGAACCGTTTTTGAAAAACTAATATTGTAATAACCCCGGTTGATATTGCAGCATCGGCCAGGTTAAATATTGGTCTGAAAAATTCAAAATCCTGACCACCCCAAAAAGGGAACCATTTGGGAAAATGGCCATGTATAACCGGAAAATAAAGCATATCCACAACGTTGCCATGCAAAAAAGAAGCATACCCATTCTTAGCAAACACAGCCAATCCATTATAGTGAGCATATTCACCCGTAACAGGATCTGCTATCATACCTTTATCAAAAATCAAACCGTAAAATGCCGAATCTATCAAATTACCTAATGCCCCTGAATAAATTAAAGCGGCGCAAATAATAAACCCTTTATGGTATTTTTGTTTTACTATACTACCCAAATACCAGGTACCAAAAACTACTGCCACCAGCCTGAAAATAGTAAGTGCCAGCTTACCCCAATTGCCACCAAACTTCCAGCCATAGGCCATGCCGGGGTTTTCTACAAAATAAAACTGAAACCAGTTGCCTGCTACATTATGGGTTTCGTTTAAATTATAATGGGTTTTAATATAAATTTTTAATGCCTGATCAGCTATTACTACAAGGGCAATAATAAATACGATGTGTTTTGATTTCATAATAGGGAACAAATATAAGACGAAAAGGTTGATGGTTGATAGTTGATGGTTGATAGATATAGTTTATGAAAAGAACTCCCAATGTTGGGATTTAACTATCAACTATCAACCATCAACTATGAACTACTCCTCATAATACACCCTTTTTACTCTTTGCGAAATACCAGTTAGTATTTCATAGGCAATTGTATTTGCCCAGTTTGACAATTCGGAAACAGGCAGTTTTTCACCAAATACAATTACATCATCGCCTTCTTTAGCAGTAACCCCGGTAATATCCAGCATGGTCATATCCATACATACATTACCAATTACCGGAACCAATTTTGTATTAATCAACATTTTACCGATCCCATTTCCAAGATTTCTGGCATATCCATCGGCATATCCAATACGGACAGTAGCAATCACAGCATCTTTTTCGGCAATTCCCCTGCGGCTGTAACCAATACTTTCACCAGCTTTTATTTTTTTAATCTGAGAAATGGTAGTTTTTAAAGTGCTGACATTTTTTAACTGTTGCTGCATTTTTTCATTCCCATCTACCCCATATAAACCAATGCCCAGCCGCACCATATCTAACTGCAAATTTTTATGCCGGTGGATGGCAGAGGTGTTAGCAATGTGTTTTAAAAAAGGGTAAGTAACATTTTTTTCAATTGTACTGCAACCCTTTAAAAATAATTTAAATTGATACGTTGTAAAATCATCATGCACTTTATTATCACTCGCTGCAAGATGAGAAAATACTGATTGAATTTTGAAAGTATCCCTGCCGGTTAATTTTTTACATAATGAATTTATTTCCGAAGGTTCAAAACCTAAACGGTGCATTCCTGTATCCAGCTTTATATGTACCGGGTAATTATTAATTCCCGATTGCTGTAAATAATTTTCGAAGGCAGTTAAAATTCCAAAAGAATATAGTTCCGGCTCCAGGTTATATTGCAAAAGCATATCAAAAGTTGATTCTTCTGCATTCATCACCATGATGGGCAATGTAATGCCTGCCTGGCGTAACTCCACGCCCTCATCAGCGTAAGCCACCGCTAAATAATCCACTTTATGAAACTGTAAAAGATTGGCTATTTCAAAACTACCACTACCATAACTAAATGCTTTAACCATAGCCATAATTTTTACACCCGGTTTTAATAGTTGCTGGTAAATTTTTAAATTATGAATAATGGCACTTAAATTTATCTCCAATACAGTTTGATGGCTTTTTTGTTCCAGTAAATGGCTTATCTGTTCAAACTCAAAAACTCTTGCTCCTTTTAATAAAACAGTTTCGTTGTAAAAATGTAATGATGGAAATTGCTGTTTAAATTCTGCTGTTGAGTTAAAGAAGATCGTTTCTTTAATTCCTTTAAAAACATCGCTGTGCTTTAAAATTTCTGTACCAATACCAATAAGACGGCTGATATTATTTTGCAGTAAAATATCCGCTACTTCTGTATATAACGCTATATTGGTTTTACCACTTTGTAAAATGTCACTTAAAATAACAGTCCGCTTTGGATGTTGTTGCTGTTGCTGCAAAAAATTCAGCGCAATTGACAGTGAAGTAATATCTGCACTGTAACTGTCGTTTATAACTGAACAGTTGTTGATACCTTCTTTTAATTCAAGCCGCATTTCCACAGGTTTCAATTGCAGCATTCGTTCCTGAATAATTTCATCTTCTATTTGCAAATGCAGCAATACACACCAGCAGGTAATGGCATTTTTTATGGCAGCATCATTAGTAAATGGTATGGAGATGCTTTTTTTTCTATCCTGGTAAACTCCTTTTATAACGGTATTAAAGGGTTGTACCTGAATGGTATTAATACAAAATGTGGCATCTTCTTTTTGCCCCCAGCTAAATAAACTATTATTGTTTTTTTGCTTCAATTGTACCAATGCATCATCAATTAATAATTCATCTTTACAATAAATAACTGTTGTGGCATTAGTAAAAAGTTTTACTTTTTCATTTACTTTTTTTGTAATGTTTTCAAACCCTTCATTGTGTGCATCGCCAATATTTGTAAAAATACCAATGGTGGGTTGAATTATTTTTTCAAGTTTTTCCATTTCATCAGGCAATGAAATTCCTGCTTCAAAAATGCCCAAGGTATGTGTTGCATTCATTTGCCATACACTAAGTGGTACGCCAATTTGTGAGTTATAACTTTTAGGGCTTCGTACAATATGATAATCGTTGTGGAGTAACTGGTACATCCATTCTTTCACTATTGTTTTTCCATTACTGCCTGTAATACCAATAACTGGTATATTAAATTTCTTTCGGTGCTGTGCAGTTAATTTTTGCAAAGCTGTCAAAACTTTTTCTACTAAAATAATGTTTGCGTCAGCATACTCCTCCCGTAAAAAAACAAATGACGCATCTACAACAAAATTTCTTACCCCTTTGTTATACAAATCTTTTACAAAAGCATTTCCCTGCCGGCGGGGACCAGGAATTGCAAAAAATAATGTGGT
>JAYSTT010000501.1:0-2567 GCA_043719495.1 Ferruginibacter sp.
GCAGTTACAAGTAAAAGTAAATTGTTGCAGGAAGTAATAGTAAAAAGTGGTAACCCAATTCATATTAAAGGAGATACTACCATTTATACAGCAGACAGTTTTAAAGTTAGCGCAAATGCCAACGTAGAGGAGCTTTTGAAAAAGCTTCCCGGAATACAGGTAGATAAAGATGGTAAAATAAAAGCCATGGGCGAAACTGTTGAAAAAGTTTTGGTAGATGGAGAGGAATTTTTTGGAGATGACCCTGGGATGGCTATAAAAAACTTAAGAGCTGACGCCGTTAAAGAAGTGCAGGTATTTGATAAAAAAAGTGACCAGGCAGAGTTTACCGGCATAGATGATGGTAAAACCAAAAAGACAATTAACCTTAAATTAAAAGATGACCGGAAAAAAGGATACTTTGGTAAAATTGAATTAACCGGGGGGCTTCAAAATAAAATTGATAACAGGTACAATAATAATATTTTATTAAATGCTTTTAAAGGTAAAAGAAAGATTGCAGGTTATTTATTGCAGGGAAATACCGGCCAGGATGGATTAGGCTGGAGGGACAGGCAAAAATTTGGTGGCGATGATGATAATGTAATAATGAACTTTGATGAAGATGACGGCGGAATGATGATTATGTCATCAAGAGGTGGCGATGAAGACCCTTATATAAACACTGAAAATGGTTTTTTTGAAAATTTAAATATTGGTTTACAATACAGCAATAAATGGAAGGATAAACAGACACTAAATTATTCCCCCAAATTTAACAAGCTAAAATATAATAATACAAAGAATACTTTTTCTCAATTTCAACTGAGCAATAAACTATTTAATACCAATGCTGCTGAAAACACCTTTGTTAACAAACAGAATGTAAAAAACAATTTTTCTTACGATTTTAAAATAGACTCGGTTAATTCTTTAAAAATAACCAGTAAGCTCAATATTTATAATACAAAAAGCTCAGTGTATAAAACATCCGAAAATCTTGATGAAAATAATTTATTTAATAACAGCAGTAAAACACTGACGGATAATAATACCGATAAAACTTCATTTACCACTTCTGTTTTATTTAAACATAAATTTAAAAAAGAGCGAAGAACCTTTTCGATAAATACAGATTTCAGCAGTGTAAATTCTGATGGGATTGCCTATTTAAATGCAATCAATAAATTGTACAACAGCGGTGTACTTAGTAAAATTGACAGTATTGACCAAAAAAAGAATATGGACAATACCAGTAAAAAGATTGTTGCACATGCAGCATATACCGAGCCTTTGAGTAAAAAATATTCACTAGAACTTAACTATGAATTATCATGGACTGCTGGCAAAAATAACCTTACCACCTTCACCAAAAATATTACCGGTAATGGAAAGTACGAAGTGATTATAGATTCACTGAGCAATAATTTTAACCAGGATATCACAACAAATAAAACCGGTTTTAGAATCAGTTATAAAAATAAGAAAATTAAATACGGTTTGGGTAGTGCTGTTGGCTTTACAAAATTTGACTTAAAAGATATAACAATAAATAAGGATTATTTAAGAAACTATACCAATATTTTTCCAGCTGCCAATTTTCAATACACTTATAAACCCAATCACAGCTTAAGTATTAATTATAAGGGAAATACGGCGCAGCCCTCTATAAGCCAATTGCAAGATCTTAGAAATAACACCGACCCTTTAAATATTTATCTGGGTAATCCTTTACTAAAACAGTCATTTAAAAATGCCGTAGATATCAGCCATAACTCTTACAATTTTGTAAAAGAAATCTGGACTTATCAATCAATAAATTTCAGTTCTACCAGTAATGCGTTTACAACTAATACTACTATTGATAATTCGGGAAAAATTATCACTCAACCAATAAATACCAATGGAAATTTTAACGCAGGTGGATGGATGGGGAGTGGTATAAAATTAAAAAAATTAAACGTTAATCTTAACTTAGGTATTAATTTTTATTACTCAAAGTTTAACGATATTGTAAACACTCAAAAAAATAATAATGAAAATGCCAATGCATCACTTAGTGCAGGTTTTTATAAAGCAAAAGAGAAGAAATATGAATTTAATTTAAACAACGATTTTGGCTTTAATACCAACAAGTCAACCATTTCCAATAAACTTATTAAGTACAGTACCAATACCATTTCCCTTAATGCTACAATCTATTATAAAAAAGTATGGAAATTAAACAGTGAGTTCACCAATAATTACCGGCAAAAAACAAGCGATTTTGCCAAAAACGTAAATAACAGTTTGTGGAATGCAAGAATGGAAAGAACTTTTAAAAATGATGAGTTTACTGTATTTGCATTAATAAGGGATATACTCAACCAAAATATAGGAATTGACAGAAGTATTTATGGTAATACTTTAACCGAAGAAAGGAACGACCGTTTACAACGATACTGGATGATTGGAGTAAGATGGGACTTCAAAAATAAATCAGCTAAAACAAAATAAATTGATCATTATGAAAAGAATAAGCAGCATTTTTCTTTGCCTTGTTATTTCTTGCACTATAGCTGCCCAAACATTTATAGAAAAAGCAGCCA
>JAYSTT010000502.1:0-6197 GCA_043719495.1 Ferruginibacter sp.
TGAAAATTTATCACCAAGGGAAAATGAAATATTACAGCATTTGGCAAAAGGATTATTATATAAAGAAATAGCCACACAACTTTCTATTGCTACCGATACAGTACGCCAGCATATACACCATATTTACGAAAAACTACATGTGCAGAACCGCACAGAAGCTATCAATAAAGCATATGGCAAGTTATAAGTGTTTATAACTTTTGTGCTATTGCCTTCCGCTATATTGCGAAATAGCTTTACTCCAGTTATTTTTTAACTAATTCTTTATAATTATGGAAACAACTGTTTTCAGTTATTCCTCTGCCCGGGGTAAAGGCAGCCTACCGATTATTGCATCACCTGTAGTAAATGGATTGATAATTTCCCCGAAAAAAATAGTTGCTTTCTTATTGCTGCTTTCGTTGCATACATCCTCTGTTTTTGCACAACCTACCCAAGTCGAATTAGATAAAAAAATGAAGCAGGAGCAAATGAAAAAAAATGGCAATGATTCTGCAAGAAAAAAAGCGATGCAGGATTTGCTGGATCAGCAGAAGCAAGTCACTGATGCTATGAAAAAAAGACCGGCCGGTAATAATGGTGTAAGCAACACATCTATATATGCAGACCCCAGTGAGTATGGCAATGTTGACAATTGGAAATTTCCCCCAAAGAATACTGCAATGCTTGCATCGCTTCCAAAAAAAGTATTTACTAAAGTAGAACTAATCAGCTTTCTGAATGATGTGTATTCACAGCTTTCAAAAAAATTACCTGCAGGCATTAGTTCGTCAGTTCAGTCTATCGCCGCAAAATATAACCGGGCCGACTTAGTAGAAAGGCGAAAAGCAAATTACCTTAAAAATTACAAAACAGATAAACAATGAAAAGAAGAAAACCTGCAACGAAATGAAAATTTTTTTGATGACCAGATAAAAGCAATAGAAGATATAGAGAACAAATATGACAATGATGAATTGCAACAACCAGCTATTATAGATGAGTACCAAAATTTTAAAAAACAACAGGCAGAAAATCTTCCTGTTGATAAATTAAAAGAAATGATTGATAAATAAATTTTGACTATGAAAAAAATAATCTGCCTCTTATTACTTACTGCCATCATACAGAAACCATTTTGCCAAACGGAAACATTTGACATTGCCACCTATACGCCACCCAATGGCTGGAAGAAGGATGCCAATACAGGGGTCGTAGCCTATACAAATATCAATACAACCACAGGAGGGTTCTGTGTATTGGCTATGTATGCATGTTCTGCAAGCCTTGGTGAGGCACAAAAGGATTTTGAAATGGAATGGAAAAATCTGGTCATTACTCTGCATAACGCAGACGCCAACCCAAAAACGGAAACCCAAACCGCCGGGGATGGATGGACTGTTGTCTCAGCTGCTGCAGCTATTAAACTGGAAGGCAATGACGCCTATTCAATCCTTACTGTATTCAGTGGTTTTGGAAAAAAATTCAGTGTAAAGACAACTTTGAATGACCAATCCTATGTAAACACAATAGATTCCCTTTTGAAGAATATTAAATTAGATAAGACAGCAAAACCTGCTGTTGCGCAAACAAATATTCCAGCTTCAACTAAAACAAATGAAATGAAGGAACAATTTGGCTCGGTGATATATACAATACCGGATGGATGGGATGTAAAAAAATACCTGGATGGTGACATCTTAACTCCCACTGACCTTCCGAAGGGGGAATTCTTAGAGATATGGGTGCAACAATCAATGAATTTTTCCGGAACTATGGAACAGGCGCTGCAAAAAAGCTATGATGAGACCGCTGAAAAATTGCAGGCGGCCAAAATGAATGATGTAAATGGAGGAAATTATAATAAGGAAATGGCAAAAATATCTTTCCGGGGCTGGGAATATATCCGTGGCAGCGGAGGTATACATCTTGGTGGCGGTGATTATCCGCCCGAATACGGTCTTGATTTATTTGTAATAAAAGTAAATGGACGTTTTGAAAAGGTATCCATTGTCAAATCCAGAAAGAATTGCAGTTATTCCACCTATTATCCTTCGGACCGTTTAAAATATTATAATGATATTGGGAATTTTTTATTCTCCCTGCAATTCGCCGATTGGAAAGAACTTATTGCAAAATCCGGCACAGCAAAAGGTGATGGCATTGCCGGTGTGTGGCAGGGTATTTCCATGTCGGTCGGTGTGCCAAAGCCGGGTGCTGATCTTGGCGCTGAGTTAAAAGTTAAGCAACTCATTTTCTTTTCAAATGGCCAGGCATTTTTTGGAAATAATTTTCCAACTGAGGGATTACATGAATTAAATACCTGGGTAAGGGCAGAGAACAACCGCCGGGATTGGGGCACCTATACTTTCAGTAATGGCAAAGGTGTTTTGAAACTGCTTTATGCAGATATTCCCCTGCGGATGGAAAACGGTAAACTCATTATTACAAGCAATAAAACAGATCATGGATTTATAAAAACAAACGCTGTTGATGGTACAAGGTTTAACGGAACGTATGCAATGAGCAGTAAAACTTTTCTGGGAGAAGAAACGGGCAAAACACCCCTTATCAGTTTTACAGCAGATGGAAAATTTACAGACAATGGAGCTTTAAAAATTTTAGTTCATGAATCTGTTGATTGTTTAAACGCTGCGAAAGAACCGGGATCGGGCACTTATGAAGTAAAAAATTATTCTGTGGTATTTAATTACACAGATGGGAGAAAAATAAAGATTGCTTTTATAGGCACAGATTATGAAAAAAGCAATCAAAGCCCGGTCACACTTACGTTAAGCTTTAATGAGGATAAACTGAAAAAACAATAAACTTTTTATGCAAAAAAATTTGCTTTTTATTCTATTATTTATTTCAATAACAACATCGGCGCAGAATAATGCGGTTGAAGATACCACTGCTAAACCGGCTATTACAGCAATCGGAAAACCTGATGGAGAAAAAGCTGAAATGAAAATTGGTAAAGAGGGCGGCAGCTTCACGTCATCAGATGGAAAAATAAGATTGATAATTCCTGAAGGGACGGTATCAAAAAAAACAACTTTCAGTATTCACCCCACAACTAACCTGATGCCCAATGGAATTGGAAAATCATACCAAATGGAACCATCTGGCATTAATTTTCAGAAGCCTTTGCAAATTATCTTTTATTATACTGATGGTGAAACAAAAGACAATTCATCTGAGTTGTTGGCCATTGCGATGCAGGATGAAAAAGGACAATGGTCAGCACCAAATAAAATAACAACAGATACCGTTGCAAAAATAATTACAGCAGAGATACTGCACTTTAGTTCGTATGTTTTATATGCAGCAGCAGCCATATATCCGGAATCTGCCAGGCTAAAAGTAAATGAAACCCTGAGATTAAAAATAACCAATATCATCAATATCCATGATGGCGTAGATGCACCTTTTCTGGCAACAAAAAATAATTATAAAAGTGCTGACGAATGGAGTGTAAACGGAATTCCAAAAGGTAACTCAACTGTCGGGCTTATTTCTATTTCGGAAAGGTACACTGCGATCTTTAAAGCACCCGCAAAAGTACCATCACAAAACCCGGTAGCTGTTTCTGTTCAGGAAACTTATTTTACTGAAGCTTATTCAAGATGGAATGTATATAAACTAGTAAGTAACATTACAATTTATGATGATGCCTACGAAGTAATAATGGAATCTGTAATAAAATCAGGAGACAAAGCTGCGTGGGGAGGTATCAGAACTGCCATAGATAAAGGCAGTTTTATTGTATCACTGGAAAATAATAAACCCGCCGTTATAAACATTATAAACAACCTTGAAGTAATGACAGATAACTGCATAAACAAAATTTTAAACCCAACCACCTGCACGGGGCTATTACATGTGGCGGGCATAAAAGACATTAAGGTAACGCCGGCCAATCCACCCGGCCAACCCTATCCTATTGTGGAGATTTGGTTTGTACCATTTCCAATGGAATTTTCAGTAGTTCAGTTTCTCTGTCCGCCACCTCCCGGCAGTGGTGATCCTGGCTGGTCTTCCGGGAATGAACTTGAACTGATGAATAAAAATGGATTATCGAAGCGTTATGGCAGAGCTCTTCCGTGGGATATTAAATTTCTTGCCAAAGATGGGGAACAAATTATTATAAATAGCAGTGGCGAAGACGGCTCTTTAAAAATCCGGGTACGAAAAATAAAAGATGATTAGTTACAGCAATGAAAGAAAAATAAAAATCGCTTTCCTGGGTCAGGAATATGAAAAAAGCAATCAAAGCCCGCCGACACTTACATTGAACTTTAATGATAATGTACTGAAAAAATAATAATCATTTATCTGCCCGCTATAATAAGATTAAGCAGTATAGAAATAAATAAAACAATATGAAAAGGATATTCTCTTTATTTGTGGTTGCCTGCACAAACGCCTAAACTCACCGACGCCATCTCCGCTTCCTTCGGTATCGTTGCGGATAGTAAGGGAAATCAACAGTGTCAGGTGATGTTGGTTTTAGAAAAGGACATGGTGCTTTGGGAGTAAATTATATTATTTGTTTAGATGGGATATTTCCTCCAAACTCCGGCTCAAGGCCGCAATACAAAGATGCTATTATTGGAGAAACAAGAATTTTTGCTGGAACTTATGCACCTTTTGGCTGGGCATTTTGCAATGGCCAGTTGTTACAAACTTCACAATATTCTGCCTTGTTTGCTTTAATTGGCACAACATATAATGGCGATGGCGTTAATACTTTTGGCGTTCCTGATTTACGTGATGCTGCTCCTGTTACTGTCGGTACAAGCCCTGCTGGCTACACATGGGGGTTAGGTGAAAAGGTCAATTAGATTTATCAACTATAATTTTTTAATCATTAACATCTAGCAACCTAAATTAATTTTTTTTCTACAGCAAGCCTTATTAAACTGGCAGTATTTTTTACAGCCAGCTTTGCCAATAAATTTTTTCTGTGGCTATCCACGGTAAACGGGCTTAAAAATATCTTTTCTGCAATTTGCGGATTGGTATAACCTTCTGCAATTAATTCCAGCACTTCTTTTTCTCTTGGGGTTAAAACGGGTAATTCTTTCATCGATGATTTTTGATACTCCTGCAATGCTATTCCCACTTCGCCACTAAAATAAATATGGCCTTCATGCACTGCATGTATAGCTTGTATCAATTCTTCTTTACTGGAGTTTTTTAAAATATATCCCGATGCACCATTCTCTACCATCTTTTTTATATACAATCCCTGGTTAAATGTGCTTAACCCTAATATCATTATGCCCGGATATTTTTCTTTCATCACAGCACATAATTCCACGCCATCCATGCCCGGCATGCTTATGTCCATCAGCACCACATCGGCAGTGTTGTTTACAAAAAACCCTAAGCAAGATGGGGCATTCATAGCATGTCCCATCCATGCAATATCTTTTTCATTTTGCAGTAAGGAGTGTATGCCTTCTATAACAACTGGATGATCGTCAACAATAAAAACGCTTATCATAATTATATATTAAATTCAATATTTACCAAAGTTCCCTTGCCTTCTTCTGAATGTATTTCTAACTGCCCTTTTAAATAATCTACCCTTGATTGTATACTGGTAAGCCCGGCACCTTTATTATTTTTTTGCAAAGCATTATCAAACCCTTTTCCATTATCTTCTACAATAACACTAAGCCTGCCTTCTTCTTTTATCAATTGTACTATTGCTTCAGTTGCGCTGGCATGTTTCATAATATTGTTAAGCAACTCCTGAATAATGCGGTAAATAATTATTTCCGATGATTTTTCAACTCTTGCATCCATACCCACAGACTGGTATTTTACGGATAGCAAATTGGTTGTATTAATGGTGTTGCAATATTCTTTCAATGCTTCATCAAGCCCAAACTTAGTTAGTAGTTCGGGCATCATATTATGTGCCACACGCCGCAATTCTTTAATAGAAGTGTCCAGCATATCCAGCGACCGTTCAAACACAGTCATGTTATCGGGGGTTATAATTAAATTGTCTTTCATATTGCTTAATGAAAATTTTACGCCTGATAATAATCCGCCAAGGCCGTCGTGCAGGTCTTTTGCCAATCTGCTTCTTTCTTCTTCCTGCCCCTGCAGCATAGCATCTACAGCTACTAACTGCTTATCTTTTTCTAATTCGCTGATTCGTTGTTGTTGTAAAAGATCTTGTTGTTTTGCTAATTGCTGTC
>JAYSTT010000503.1:0-2561 GCA_043719495.1 Ferruginibacter sp.
GTTTGAATTTTCATAAGTTGAATCCTTTTTCAACAAAAGGATTCAATTACCAACTGTGACTTAAAAAAAACACGATGCGCATTGGAATAGTTTGTTACCCTACATTTGGCGGAAGCGGTGTTCTTGCAACCGAACTAGGAAAAGCATTGGCTGAAAAGGGTCATTCCGTCCATTTTATTACTTACCAGCAACCGGTAAGGCTGAGTGGTTTTCATGCCAATATATTTTATCATGAAGTAAGGGTGCCCACATACCCTTTATTCGACTATCCGCCTTATGAAACTGCATTGGCCAGTGCAATGGTTGATGTAATTATGAACAACAATGTTGAATTACTTCATGTACACTATGCAATACCACATGCAGCCGCTGCATACATGGCTAAACAAATTCTGGCCAAACAGGGAAAGAGGATTCCGGTTATAACAACTTTACATGGTACTGATATTACTTTAGTTGGCAGAGATAAAACCTACAGTCCTGTTGTTACATTTTCAATGAATGAAAGTGATGTACTTACAGCAGTATCACAGAATTTAAAAGAAGAAACCTATAAAAATTTTGTAATTGATAAAGAGATTGAGGTAATCCACAATTTTGTTGACGTAAAAAGATTTAATAAAAAGCCTGTAAATGCTTTTAAAAAAATAGTGGCCCCGGATAATGAAAAAATAATTGTTCATGCCAGTAACTTTAGAAAAGTAAAAAGGGTGGATGATGTGGTAAAAGTATTTATGAAGATTGTAGAAACGATGCCTGCAAAATTACTTTTATTAGGTGATGGCCCGGAAAGGCCTTATGTGGAAAGTATTTGCAGGGATTGTGTAATCAGCGATAAAATAAAATTTTTGGGTAAGCAGGAACAAATGGAAGACATTTTACCCATTGCCGATTTATTTTTATTGACCAGTGAATATGAAAGCTTTGGCCTGGCAGCTTTAGAAGCTATGGCCGCAGAAGTACCGGTAATATCAACCAATGCAGGTGGTTTACCCGAAATAAATATTGATGGTTATTGCGGTTTTATGAGTAATGTGGGTGATATAGATGATATGGCTAAAAATGCTTTAGCCATTTTTAAAGACGATGCAACTCTTTTAAAATTTAAAGCTAATGCACTTAAACAAGCAAAGAAATTTGATATTGAAAATATAGTACCGATTTATGAAGCTCTTTATAAAAGAGTAATATAAACTAACGGCGGCGTAACCATTTTTCTGGATCTAAATTATTTTTTTCATCATTGATATAAAAATCAACAGCTCCAATTCCATCTAAATTAGCAGCAACTTTGCCAATTACCTGCCCGGTTTTTACTATCTGGCCACGTTGTACCAAAACGTTTGATAGATTACTGTAAGTGCTGAAATATTTACCATGCTGAATTATTACCACCTGCATATCTTCTACAAAAACCACATTAGAAACTTTGCCGTCAAAAACACATTTTACCGAAGTTCCGATATCTGTTGCAATTGTTAACCCTGTAGTAACTAATACAGTTTTACTTGGTAATGTATTTGGGCCGTAATGCATCAAAGTATAACCTTTATCAACAGGCCATGGTAAAGCACCCTTGTTGTTTACAAAGTTTGCATTTACAACAATATTTTCTGCATTTAACAAAACACTTTCCGGGGCTTTAGCCGGTTCTGTTTTTTTAATAACTGGCACATTTGTTTTTGCAGGTGCAGTGTTTACACTATTATTATTTTTGGTATTTGCTTTTTCTGCAGCTATCCTTTTTGCATCATCGGCAGCTTTTTTCAGGGCTATTTTTTTGGCTTCGTCAATTGCTCTTTTTATTGCCGCAGCAATTGCATTATCTACTTTTTTTAACTGCTTTTTTGTGGCAGCCATTTGGTTATTTAATTGCTTACCCTGTTTTTTTAATTCGTTCAGTATCCTGTCCTTTTCTTTTTGCTGGTCTTCCAAAGCAGTCATTTCTTTATCTTTATCCTTTAATACTACACTTTTCTTTTGCTTTGTACCTGTTAATTCCTCTAAGCGTTGTTTGCGTAATTCTTGTGTACGCAAAATATTTTCGCCCTGCATTTCCCGGTAGTTACGGTAACTTTTTAAATAGGCAAGCCGTTTAATAGCATCATTAAAACTTGCAGCAGAAAAAATAAAATTCAGAAAATCATAATTCCCCCTATTTTTATACGCATACACCATACTTTTTGCGTATTCCTGTTTTAATGTATCCAGTAATTTATCATACCGGTTAATTTCTCTCTGGGTTTTAATTAAATTATTATCCAGCAGGTTTATATCACGGTTGATATTATCAATAATTCTGTCCTGCAGACTTACTTTATCATTTATTAATTTCCATTGTACATAATTTTCTTTTGATTTTGCCTTGTTTTCATTCAGCATCCGTTCAGTTTGCTCCAGATCTTTTTTCAATTGCTGCTTTTGTTTTTCCAATTCTTCACGGGTAACTGGCTGAGCCAAAGCAACAACATTAAAAATTAATATAAAAGCTGTAAAAAATATTTTTGCCATTAGACTAAATTGGGATATTTATCAAAAATACAATTGAAACGGGGAATATA
>JAYSTT010000504.1:0-6174 GCA_043719495.1 Ferruginibacter sp.
ATTATTAAGTTCTGTGAGAATATTGGCTTTGATTATATGGGTGCAGTGATTTGGCAAAAAGTTACGACTTCAAACACAACCGGCGGCGGCGTTCAAATGGGTTCATATCCGTATCCACGAAACGGGATTTTAAAACTTGACTATGAATTTATTTTGATTTTTAAAAAATTAGGGGAAGCTCCTAAACATACAAAAGAACAAAAGGAACTTTCAAAAATGACCGCAGAAGAATGGAACACATTTTTTGCAGGGCATTGGAACTTTACAGGTGCAAGACAAAACGGACACATTGCAATGTTCCCAGAAGAATTACCAAGACGATTAATTAAAATGTTTTCGTTTGTTGGCGAAACAGTTTTTGACCCATTTGCAGGAAGCGGTACAACATCATTAGCAGCCAAAAATCTTGACCGGAATTCTATTGGATATGAAATCAATCCTGAATTCATTCCTTTCATAAAAGATAAGTTGGAAGTTCACCAAAAGGATTTAAACGGGACGACATATGAATTTGCAAAACAAGAAAATGCAAAAACAGATTTTGAAAGCGACATTCAGGAGCAGCCTTACATTTTCAAAGACCCACACACTCTTGATAAAAAAATTGATGTAAAAAAATTACAGTTCGGTTCTAAGCTTGACAAAGACAGTTCAACAACAAGAGAAGAATTTTATACGGTAAAAGAAATTATTAGCCCCGAAAGATTAAAGCTAAGTAACGACTTAATGATAAAACTTATCGGTATCAAAGAAGACCCTATCATTAATGGAAAAGCAACAGATTTTCTAAACGATAAACTTAAAGGCAAAAAAGTATTCCTTCGTTATGACAACATAAAACACGACTCTGAAAATAATTTATTGTGCTATCTTTATTTGGAAAATAAAACTTTCATAAATGCTCATCTAATTAAAAGCGGATTAGTTCAAGTTGACAGCCAAATTGATTTCAAATACAAAGACAAATTTTTAAACCTAATCCAAGCAACACAAGAATAATGGACGAATTAGAAGAAGAACAACCAATTTATAAATACGCAAAACCTTTCGGCAAAAAGGAAAAAGTATTAAACTTCACAAGCAACGCTTATCAACTTACAAGACCAAGCAAGGTTGGTGCTGTTATAGAACTTATTCGGGAGTGCCAGCCTAAAACTTTTCAAGAATGGCGACAATACTATTTTGACAAGGCTCATACGAAAACAAAAGTGCCAGTTAAAGTAACCCAAGACATTCTGAATGAATTAGGCGAAAGGCTTTATGAAAAAATTACAGAGGTTGTTATTCCTGAATGGATGGAAGCCTTTAAGCAAATTACAAAACAAGACTGCTACGACTACGTTTATGAAGTTACTATTCCACGAACGTTTGATGGCTTTTTGACAGAGAAATCCGTTATCAATGATTTTCTTGCTAAGAAATTCCCTGATGTATTATTTGAAGAATCTGATTCAGACTTAGACCATTCAGGCGACATAGATTACATAGGCAAAGTTGGCGACAAAGCATTTGGTATTCAAATTAAACCAGTGACAGCTAACTCAAATTTTGGCAATTATAATTTATCCGAAAGAATGCAAGCAAACTTTGAATCTTTTGAAGAAAAGTATGGCGGTAAAGTATTTATAATTTTTTCTTCAAAGGTTGGCAACAAAAAGGAAGTGAAAAATAAAGAAGTTCTTGACCAAATTACTGCTGAAATAGCAAGGCTAAAATAACCACAAACAGAAGCCACATACCGCTAACATGGGGTTTGGCGTTATTGGGGCAGGACGTTGTAATCTTCATCTTCAGCAACATGGCAGCAGGTGTTTCGGGCTGGACGGAATTATATTTAGCTTTTTGTTGTTATCTTCAACTTCAGTTTTTCAATTGGGCTTCAGTTCCGGGCGGACGATTTTCAAATCCCCCAACAACGCCAAGCCCTGTTCGTTGGGCGTAAGCAATCGGCAGCCCTTCAAAATTTGATCGAAATTGATGCCTTCACCAAATAATTCTAAGTTTGTGTAATGAAACCAAGGTTATATTTTGATACATCTGTTTTCGGCGGTGTTTACGATAAAGAATTTCAAGTTGAGACTGAACAACTTTTTGAAATGGTAAAAGCGGGAGAAATTACTTGCGTTTACTCCGACTTAACTGAATTTGAATTAGAAAATGCTCCTGAAAAGGTGAGAGAACATTTTTTAAACTTACCAAATGACCATATCGAATTTATTGAAATAACCGAAGAGATGAACCAGCTTGCGACTGAATACATTAACGAAAAAGTGGTTGGAGAAACAAGTATGGACGATTGCAGACACATCGCATGTGCAACGATAAAGAAAGTTGATTATTTAGTTAGCTGGAATTTTAAGCACATTGTAAACATATTTAGAATTAGGGGCTACAATTCAATAAACATAAAAAGTGGTTATTCACAACTAGACATTCGTTCACCAAAAGACATTATAAGAAATGAAAAATAGCGAACAAGTAAAAGAAAAAGAATTTGACACAGTTAAATTCTTTAGAGCGGTTAAAGAAAAAATCGCAAGTGAAACTAAAGGAATGACCTTTGCTGAATTCAAGCAATATATAAGCAACAGAAAACTCAAAGCTGCAAGGTAATTTGCCTACGCCCAACATGGGGTTTTGTGCAAGTGTGGCTGGACAAACAAACTTCGGCCAATTGCAAATCCAATCTTCAGGGCTGGACGCTTGTAACCCTCCTTTGTCGGGGCTACCGCTGCTATCCCCCAGCCCATCAGCAAAAAAACTTTGTTCAGTAGTTTCAATTCATCGGCTACTTCTAAGAAAGAACGGCTGTAATTCAAAAACCCTAAACAACAATACTCAAATTGAAAACTTTCTTTCCTCTTAACATTTCATTCTCAATCAAAAAAATTAGATTTGAAAAAAATTATACTTTGAAAAAATACATTCCACTTTTATTAATAGTTGTATTGTCAAAAACAGCCCTTGCACAAACAGATACCAGTTTACTTTACCTGCGATTTCCCGTTGTACCAGCATTTAAACTAACCAATATTGCAGACAGCAGTTATTTTACCAAAACTGATCTTAAAAAAAAGAAATCTACTATTATTATAATTTTTAGTCCCACATGTGAACATTGTGTAGAAGAAACTAAAGAGCTAAAGGAAAAAATTAATTTATTTAAAAAGGCACAAATTATAATGGTATCGCCTTTAGAGTACAATTACCTACGCCAATTTTATGATAGCAATAAAATAGCTGATTACCCTACAATAACCATGGGCCGAGACCCCGGTTACTTTTTAGGCACTTTTTATAAAGTGCGTTCCCTTCCTTCAATCTTTGTTTACAATAAAAAGGGAAATCTTGTAAAATCATTTATTGGCAGCACTGCAGTAGAAGAAATTGCTGCTGCCTTATAATTTTTTAACAATGAAAAAGTTTTTATTTTTTTTGTTGCCAGTAGTTTTCAGTTCAGCTATTTTTTCGCAGTATGATACTACAGCACTGTATTTAAAGAATAAAGCCTTACCCAACTTTAGTTTACTTTCAACCGATTCAGTTGTTTTTACCCAAAATATATTACCGGAACATAAAAACACCATAATCATGCTTTTTAACCCGGAGTGTGAGCATTGTCAGGAACAACTGCAATTACTTTTAACTATTCCGGAAGTTGTTCAAACTACTAATTTACTTTTAACCTCAACTGAAACACTTGGGAAAATAAAAATATTTTACGATAAATTTCATTTAGAAAAATATTCCTGGATACATATTGGCAAAGACTACAAATACTTCTTTGGGGTTTTCTATCGGCCTAAAACTATTCCGGTTCTGGCTTTTTATAATAAACAAAAACAATGGGTTTATTTAAATCAAGGTAATATAAAAAAGAAACAAATTTTACAGGCTTTAAAAAAATAGTGCTCTATTTTACAAATCGCTGGTTCCACACCACTTCATTTTCCACAACTATCCTTATATCATAAATTCCTTTACCAAGGTTACTCACAGGTATCCGGATACTGGTATTTAATGAGGCACTACGTATTCTTGTTAATATTTGCCCAGTTATATTTTGTATAAAAACATTAACCACTCCTCTTATCTTTTCAAAGCCTTTATACTGCAGCGTTAGCACATCCCTCACCGGCACCGGATACATTACCCAATTATTAACTGCCCCGCAAATAACCATTACGCTAATAGAATATTCTGCCTGCCCCCTTTCCATTATACATTTTAACCGGTAATAATTTTGGCCTGCTGCAGATTTGTTGTCTAAAAACTGATAGATTTTACCAGGATTATAATTTACAGTTTCCTGCCTGTCAATATCTGTCCAAAGAGTATTGTCAGCGCTTCTTTGAATAATAAAGGATTTTATACCGGGTAATTGTTGCTGCCATTTGATGTTAACCGCTTTCTTTTTAGCATCATAAACAACAGTAATACCAGGGGCGGTATTTGCGATAATCTGGCCTAAACATACTGTATTGAAGAAAAGTAACGAAAGAAATTTGTTCATAGTTTGCCTGTATTATACCCCTTAACGTAAAATCTATCCAAAATCTCTTATCAAATAGTTAAAAGATTATGTAGTACAGATAAAAAATATTTAATTTCATAAACCTGCTAATTAACTAATCAATTACCTTTACGCCGAAAATAATTTTTCTTAAAAATAAAAATAATAATAAATGAAAGTAACTGTTGTAGGTGCCGGTGCTGTAGGTGCAACCTGTGCCGATAATATTGCCCGTAAAGAATTATGCAACGAATTAGTTTTACTGGATATAAAAGAAGGTATTGCCGAAGGTAAAGCACAGGATATGATGCAAACCGCAACCCTTTTAGGTTTTGATACAAAGATTACGGGCAGTACAAACGACTATACAAAAACTGCGGATAGTGATGTGGTGGTAATAACCAGTGGCTTACCCCGAAAGCCCGGAATGACACGTGAGGAACTGATTGGAGTAAATGCAGGTATTGTAAAAGGTGTTTGCGAAAATATTTTAAAGCATTCGCCCAATACAATAATAATTGTTATAAGCAATCCGATGGATACAATGACCTACTTAGCATTAAAATCTACAGGTTTACCTAAAAACAGGATTATTGGAATGGGAGGAACGCTGGACAGCAGTCGTTTTAAATATCAACTGAGCCAGCACTTAGGCTGCAGCCCATCTGATTTAAATGCTGTGGTTATTGGCGGGCACGGTGATACTACTATGATTCCTTTAATAAGTAAAGCTACCTGGAACAGCGAACCAGTTACCAATTTTTTAAATGCTGATCAGCAGGAAAAAATTGTAAAAGATACAATGGTGGGTGGTGCTACTTTAACTGCATTAATTGGCACTTCTGCCTGGTATGCACCAGGCGCAGCCGGGGCAGCTTTAGTAGAAAGTATTTTACGTGACGAGAAAAAATTATTTACCTGCTGTGTGGCTTTAGATGGTGAGTATGGACAAAAAGATATTTGCCTTGGTGTACCTGTTACCGTTGGCAAAAATGGCTGGGAAAAAATTATTGATTTTAAATTAAATACTGCTGAGCAGGCTGCGTTTAACAAAAGTGCCGATGCGGTAAGGAGTATGAATGATGTGTTAGCCACTTTATAAAAAGGCTGCAAACAGTAAATTTTTAAAAGCTGCTAAACACTATTTTAGCAGCTTTTTTATTCAATAATTTTTAAAAAAGGAATGAATACAAAAAAATTCAGATAAAATTTGTAAAAAAATTACTACATATTTTTTAAAAACTACTCATCATATATAATCGGGCATAAGCATAAAAAATCCCATCTGCAATTTAACAGATGGGATTTAAAATATAAGAAGCTAATAAATTATTCGCTTTTAGGTTCTTCTTTAGTTTCAGGTGCAGCAGAATCTGATGCAGCACTTTCCATTTTAGCTTTTAAATTAGCCAAAACACCTAAATCACCTAAAGTGGATTTTTCTACTTTGCTTTGAAGGTTCTTAACTGCTTTTTTAGTTACTTCAGCATCAGCCTTCTTCTCTTTAAATTCAGCTTGCTTCACGTCTTCAATAACCTGCTCCCAAATACGGGTATGGCTTAGAACTATCCGCTTGTCGTTACGGTCAAATTCTATAACCATAAAAGATGCAATTTCATCTGCATTTATAGTTTTTCCATCTTCCTTGGCCAGGTGTCGTG
>JAYSTT010000505.1:0-2553 GCA_043719495.1 Ferruginibacter sp.
GAATTTACATAGCCTCGCCAAAAAAATACCGCTGGAACCTTACTACAATAAACCGTTTTATAATCTGCGTAATGATTGCCTGGACCGTTTTGGCACAAAGCTGGAGCAACGCTTTTTAAAACCAGAGATTGAGGCAATGATGAAAGAGGCAGGATTATCAGAGATCAGGTTTGGTGAAAAATCAGCCTTCTGGCATGCGGTGGGTAAAAAATTATAAGCCAGTTTTAAGATACCAGTCTGCAGTATTTTTTATCATGATCTCAGTAGTATAAAATTCCTGGTATTTTTTATAAGCCCGTTCAGCCATGGCTTCACCTGCGGCTTTATTGTTCAGCAAATAAACTATTTGTTCTGCAAGTGCTGCGCTGTCAGCTTTATCAACCAGCAAAGCTGTTTCATTATTTTCCATTATTTCATTTCCTGCGGGCGTATCAAATGCAATTACCGGCGTTTTAAGTGCGAATGCCTCAATATACACAAGTCCAAACGGTTCAAATAACGAAGGAAGTATAATAATATCAGAATGACTGATGAAAGCATAAGGATGATCTTTAAACCCCAAAAAATCTACATTGTTTTGCAGTGCCAGGTTTTTTACCTGTTGCATACGGTTATTTTTTTCACTGCCCTCACCAAGTACCAGCAGTTTAATTCCTGGAAAAGCTACAGCCACAGCCGGCATTGCTTCTATCAGAAACTGATGGCCTTTAAATAATTCAATGCGCCCTACAATGATCAATTGCGGGTTGGCCAGTTTGCATTCAGATTTATACTCTTCCTTATTAAACGCTGCAATATTTATTCCGTGATGAATAACCGGATATGCAGTTTTTGCCAGCCCCAGGTTAACATACAAATCAGCTATTCCTTTTGATACGGCTACATTGCTATCAACTTGTCGTAAAATAAATTTCGTCAGGAAATAATAGAAATCCTTAGGATTGTACCGCTTTCCTGGTTCGTATTGCTGCAGCATTTTTTCCTGGTATCCATGCTTGGTTGAAATGATATGGATTCTTTTATTTAAGAAAGTTTTTAAAACTGCTGCCATTAAATCGGCATGAAAAAGATGGGTATGTAAAATATTGATTCCTTCTGCCTTTAAATATGCATTTACTTTTTTAGCAGTTTTAAGAATATTATATTTTTCAGCAACCATTAAACTGGTTCTTACGCCCAAACTATTTAGGGTGATGCAATAGGCTGCAAATATATCTTCCGTTTCTTTTGTGCAAACTACAATCAAATCGCAATCAATGCCATACCCTTTCAGCCCCGGCAATAGATGCTTCAGGTATTTTTCGGCTCCACCAACGCCGTGTGTATATATTACATGCAGAATTCTCACTATAGTAAATTAGTTAAACCATTTTTTAAACTTCAGTCTGTAAATATTTCTTTGTACTGCTGCAACATTTTTTTATTACTGTAATTTTCGGTTGCAAATGTAAATGCATTGTCAGCCATTAAAGCACGCAACTGCCTGTCATTGATCAGTTGCGCAATAGAATTGCTGAGCTCCGCCGCATTTTTTGGCGGTACCAACAAACCGTTTTGGTGGTGTTTAACCATGTTGTTTATGCCCGGCACATCCGAAGCAATGATGGGTTTGCCACAGGCCATCGCCTGCATAATGGCCGTACTCATGGTTTCGCCCAGCGAAGCATGAATATAGATATCCAGCTTCTGTAAAAACTGTACCAGGTTTTTTTCTTCCAACATGCCAGTAAAAGTTACCTTATCACTTATGTTCAACGATGCTGTATGCTTAATAAGTGTTTCTTTAAATTCACCATCACCTGCAATAAGTAAATGCAATTTTACGGGCAACTCATTTTTCAATACCATTGCAAACGCATCCAGTAAGGTAACATGATCTTTAATACTAATAAGCCTGCTTTGCATACCTAATAAAAGTTCTGATGTATTTTGTTCAACATCGCTTCTTTTAAAAGTATCCAGACTGATTCCGTTTGGTATAACTACACTATCTTTTTCCTTATACAGCCAACCTAATTTCGCCTGTACCTGTTCTTTGTAATCAATACTTAAATACACCATTTTATCGGCCACTAACATCGCTGTTGCCAGGTATAGCCAATCCATTTTGGTTTTTAAATGATTGGCCTGTGTTTCTCTAACTATAATTTTTTTGATACCGGTACTGGTCAGTTTTGCCAATTTTGCCGGTAAGGCTGCGGCGCCACCATGTAAAAAAATAACATGTGGGCAGTCTTTTTTTATTGTACGGTAAAGCTTAAAGTAGTAGCCGATATCAAGGCCCGGTTTTTTTTTAACGTAGTACCAGGGAATAGCTTTTTCATTACACTTTCGAATATATTCTTCTCTGACGGGTTCTATTCCGTTATACAATGCTGCGAACTCAAATTCATTGTTTCCATTCGCATCAACCATCGAAAAAAAAACATTGCCATGCCCACCTAAACCCGAATATAAAACATGCAGTATTTTCATATTAAGCTGCAAAATTACCATTAATTTGGATATCAATCAGGCGTGAGGGATGAACTCAGCTTTTATCTGAACCACCAT
>JAYSTT010000506.1:0-6169 GCA_043719495.1 Ferruginibacter sp.
ACTAAACAAACTACCACCGCTTCTGTAATTTCCACCTGCTCTTTCAGCTATGTTTTTGATGGTGCATTTTGGACTAAATAATATTTCACTTTGGTATTAGCAGTGTGTTCATTCATTTTGGGATAATTCATTTAGTAATGAATATGTATTGCCTTTACACGGTTGGAGTTTATTTAGAACCCATGCTGGGCAAAAAAAAATATGCTGTAGCGTATTTATGTACCGGTGTTTTGGCAAGTATTGTTAGCCTTTGGTGGCACAAAGACCCGGTAAACAGTGCCGGTGCATCGGGTGCAATATTTGGTATGTATGGACTGTTTTTAGCGATGCTTACAACAAATCTAATCCCTAAAAAAGTAAGGCAATCGTTATTGCAAAGCATTGGTATTTTTGTTGTGTACAATTTGGTATACGGCGTTAAAAGTGGTGTTGATAATGCTGCACATATTGGTGGATTAATAAGCGGATTTGTTATTGGATATATTTATGTATATGGTATAAAAAAAGAAAAGCAGGAACAAAAACTACAATGGATTGTGCCTGCGGTGATGATATTAACCCTGAGCATTGCATTTAGTTATTTACAACAAAATAAGGTTGGTGACGAAATAAGAGCTGTAGGGTTAAACGCAGGGTATAAAGACAATGATAAATATAATAATACACTAAATGAAATAGTAACAATAGAAGACAAGGCAGTAGCACCATTAAGTGATACCACTTTAACAGACCCTGAATTAAAAAATAAAATTGAAAACACTTGTTTTCCTTTATGGAAACAGGCAGAAGATAAACTAAATCAAATGCAAACATATGAAGTTTCTGCAGGTGTGCAAAAGAAAACAACAAAACTTTTAGAATATGTTCAGCTAAGGAGAAAAGAACTTGATGTATGTAATAAAATGATAGAAACACAAGAGCAGCAAAGGATAATGCCGGAATTAAATAAAGTAAGAGATAGTATTAATTCAATTGCTTTACAAATTCAAAAACTATAAAAGCTTTGCCGCTCTTTCCAAATCTTCGGGTGTGTCAATCTCCACACCCATATATTGTGTAACTACCATTTTTATTGGTACCCCGTTTTCTAAATAACGCAGGCACTCAATTTTTTCCGCAGCTTCCAATGAGGATATGGGCCATGCGGTAAAATTTAAAAGCGCCTGTTTGCGAAAAGCATACACTCCAATATGTTCGTAATAGGTAACAGCAATATTTTTGTCTCTGGGATAAGGAATAACGCTCCGGCTGAAGAATAAAGAATTCATGTTTTTATCTACCGTTACTTTTACATAGTTGGGGTCGTTAATAAATTTTTCATCGTATAAGGCTTGCATCAGCGATGCCACCTGTACTTTATCATCTTCAAAAACCTGTAATAAATTTTCCAATGATTCTTTTTGTACAAAGGGCTCATCGCCCTGCACATTTACAATAATATCCACTTCCATATCTTCAATAGCCTCGGCAATTCGGTCGCTGCCACTTTCGTGTTTTTTTATACTCATTTTTGCTTTACCGCCATGCTGTGTTATTTCTTTAAAAATAATTTCACTGTCAGTTACCACTATTACTTCATCAAATAAACCGGTAGCTAATGTATTATCATAGGTACGACGGATAACCGTTTTGCCTTTTAATAACTGCATCAGCTTGGCAGGAAAACGGGTGGCAGCATAACGTGCCGGTATCAGGGCAATCTTTTTCATCAAAAAAAATTAATAAGAAACAAAGTTACCTATAATATAAGTTAAGATGTTTGAAAACAAATTTGATTTCTTATATTTGAATACCTGACTTTTTAAGCGATTGCGGTCTTTAACTTATTAAACCGACTGTTATGCAAGCTAGCGAACTGGTGCAATCGTATTTGGTGGATACCAATACCTGGGATGAGATGTATAAAGATACTTCCATAAGAGAACAGTATAAAAAAGCACTGGATTTTTTACAGCAACTTCCCATAGAGGAGCTAAATAAAAAAGAAGAGCTGGCCAAACGCCTGTTTATGAGCCAGGGCATTACTTTTACTGTGTACAGCAGTGGCGAAGGCATAGAAAAAATATTTCCCTTTGATATTATTCCACGCATTATTACCGCCTCCGAATGGGATTTTATTGAAAAAGGGATTAAGCAACGCCTTAGGGCGCTCAATCTTTTTTTAAAAGATATTTACAGCAACCAGTTTATTATTAAAGACGGGGTTATACCGGCACAGATGATTTACAGTTGTCCGCATTATTTAAGGGAGATGCACAACTTTCCGGTGCCCTATGATATTTATATACACATTTCTGGCATTGATTTAATTAGGGACAGCGACGGCTCTTTTTATATTTTAGAAGATAACTTACGTACCCCAAGCGGCGTAAGTTATATGCTGGAGAACAGGGAAATTACCAAGCGCATTTTTCCGGATTTGCTGCCACAAAATAATGTACGTAGTGTAACAGAATACCCAACTTTACTCCATAAAAACCTGGTATCCCTTTCGCCCAGGCAAATTTATAACCCCACCATTGTTTTATTAACTCCGGGTATTTATAATTCCGCTTATTTTGAGCATAGCACATTGGCAAGAATGATGGGTGTGGAATTGGTGGAAGGCAAAGATTTGGTAGTGGATAATCATAAGGTATATATGAAAACCACAGCAGGCCTGCAGCAGGTAGATGTTATTTACCGAAGAGTAGATGATGAATATTTAGACCCTCTGGTGTTTGATCCCGGCAGTTTACTGGGTATTGCCGGTATTATGAGTGCTTATCGTAAAGGGAATGTGGCCATTGTAAATGCTGTGGGTAATGGAGTAGCAGATGATAAGGCCATTTACACATTTGTGCCTGCAATGATCCGTTATTATTTAAACGAAGAACCGCTTTTAAAAAATGTGCCTACTTATCAATTAGCCAAAGATGAGGAACGGGAACATGTGTTTAAAAACATAGAACGGATGGTGATTAAAAAAACCAATGCCAGCGGCGGCTATGGTATGCTGATGGGTAGTGCCGCTACAGAAAAAGAAATTGAAAAATATAAAAAAGAGGTATTGGTTAATCCAAGAGAGTTTATTGCCCAGCCCATTATCAGTTTGTCCAGTTGCCCATGTTATATGAATGGCACATTAAAACCAAGAAGGATTGATTTACGCCCTTATGCCTTATGCGGACCGGGAGGAATAGAAATTGTACCCGGAGGATTAACGAGGGTAGCACTTAAAGAAGGTTCGCTGGTAGTAAATTCATCGCAGGGCGGGGGAAGTAAGGATACCTGGGTGTTAGGTGGCCCCTCCTAACCTCCCCCGAGGGGAGGGATATTGCGAAGAATAATACGAAGATTTTTTCGAAAAAATTTGTCAGACAAAAAATTAATTTTATAACAGTAAAACATAATCTCCCAGTAAATCTATAACATTTCTCTCCCCTTTGGGGAGGATAGGAGAGGCTGGGGCTTTATATTATTTATGCTAAGTAGAGTTGCCGACAGTTTATTTTGGATGAGCCGCTACATGGAAAGGGCGGATGGAATTTTAAGAATGCTGAAAATTAATTATGCTTCTTCGCAGGATGATATACAGGAATTTAGCTGGAAGCCGGTGTTGAAAATATTTACTTTCTTAAAAGATGAAGAAGCCGCTGCATTAGAAAAAAACACAAGAGGGGTTTTACAATTTATGGTTACAAATAAAGATAACCCAAACTCGGTATTAAATATTGTAACACAGGCAAGGGAAAATGCAAGAAGCGTACAAGACCATATTACCAAAGAGATGTGGCAATGCCTTAATGGTTTTTATCACACTGTGCGGCAACAAAAATTAATTGATTTGTTGCAACAAGAAGACCCAATATCTGTGTTGGACACTTTAATAAAAGAGGGGCTTTTATATTATGGCACTACCGATGTTACCATGGCAAGAGGCGAAGGCAACTCTTTTATCAATATTGGAAAATTGCTGGAAAGGGCAATTCAATCAGCAGATATATTAGACATTAAATTCAGTGACTTAAATTATCAACTGGATAAACCTGCAGATACCACTTACTGGAAATATATGCTGATGTCGATATCCGGTTATGAATTATATTTAAAAACTTACCGCAGTGGCTTTGAAGCAAAAAATGTAATGGAGCAGATTTTATTAAACGATAACTTTCCCCGTTCGGTAATTTATTCAGTAAACCATTTGCACAAATATTTTTCCCGGCTTAAAAACGATAAAAATATTATTGGTTTTAATGAAGTTGATTTTATGATTGGCAAATTGCAAAGCAAAATAAAATTCTCTACCACCGAAACAATTTTACAGGAAGGGCTGCATCATTTTTTAACAGAAACCAAGTTATCGCTTTTTAATATTGGCAACGCTTTAAACCAGAATTATTTTGCACACAGTTAACGAGCAGGAGTTATAAATTATAAGGGTTTACCCAAAACTTGCCGTTTGCGACACAGACATTTTAAATTACAAAAAGAAGACCAACAAATATGCCCCGATTTATTATACACCATGTAACAAAATATACTTACCCTGAACCTGTAAGAGACAGTGCCAACCAGATAATGTTGTATCCCGTAAAAGACGGGTTCCAGGAAGTACAAGACCAGAAAATATTTATTACCGGTGAGCCATCCATAGAGGTTTATAAAGATTATTATGGAAATGAAATTGGTTCATTTATGAACATCACTCCTCATATGGAACTCAGGATTGATTCCACTATTTCTGTGGTAACAAAACCTATTATTTTTCCAACAGATGATCATACTACAGAAGAACAGTGGAAGCATTTGCTGGAACTTAAATATATAGTACCTTTTATAGATTTTTTAAAGCAGGAAATTTTTAAAGATTTACCAAAAGTAAAAAAAATTGCTGATGACGGGTTTTACAAAACCGTTTCGGTATTTACAGCTGTTTTGCAACTGACCGAATATGTGTACAGTAATTTTAAGTATATCAAAGGCATTACAACCGTAGAAACTACAGTGGATGAAATATGGGACCTTAAAGCAGGAGTATGCCAGGATTTTGCCCATATTTTATTGGTTATGCTGCGGCTTTTAAATATTCCCGCCCGTTATGTAAGTGGTTATGTTTGTCCGCATGATAACAAACTGCGTGGCGAAGGAGCCACTCATGCATGGGTGGAAGCTTACATCCCTTTTTATGGTTGGTTGGGGTTAGACCCTACCAATAATTGTGTAGTAAATGATTTGCATGTACGCCTTGCTATTGGAAGAAACTTCAGCGATTGCTCCCCGGTAAAAGGAACGTATAAAGGCACAGCTAAACAGGCGCTGGAAGTTGGGGTATCAGTATCTCATGAAGATGGTTTAGTAGCAAAAGAAGTGGCGGCAATTTTAACACCGCAGGTAGTAAGTGCAGCGCTGATTAATGATGAAGATGATGGTAACTCTTACAGAAGATATATGCAAATGGTACAGCAGCAACAGTAAAAAATATTTTCACTCATGTAAGTCTTCTTCATTAATTGTATTGGGCATGCTTTGGGTTTCATAGCCACACTTACCACACTGGTAAACATGTTGCGGAGCTACCGCATAGCTCGAAAACAACCAGGTTAAAATAGCGGTTAAATAATTTGATGCCCCGGGTTTAGTTGCCAGTGTAATATCTGTTGCTCCGCATTTGGGGCATTTTACCGATTTTAAATACTCCTCGTCAAACTGTTGCAATAGTTGTTTGGCTTCCACTGCATCCTCATCTTTTACTACTAGTTTAATACCACCAATAGCATTAGACAAAATAGGGTCGATAGTTACGGTGTTCTCATCTTTTAAATAACACTCCATGCCGGCATCCTGTAATTTTGTTAAGGTGATATTGGCCAAAAAGTAGTTATCAAAACTGCGTATTGTTATAATGTTCATAAAGCAGGGAATTAGAATATTTATTGTTTACCATCAATTATCAATGGTGTGTTTCCCTTGCCCATCACAATTACTTTTGCATTAGCACTAAGCGCCAGTTCTTTCATTGCTTTAATTTGTTCATACTGCAATTGCTGATCGGTCAGGCCAGTGTTAATAATGCGTTGATAGTCGGCAATACCCTGTGCCTCCACTCTTTTACGCTCTGCCTCCTGTTTTTCTTTTAATAAAACAAACTCCATTTTTTTAGCATCCTGCTCAGCATTTATTTTAG
>JAYSTT010000507.1:0-2550 GCA_043719495.1 Ferruginibacter sp.
CTGTTCATTAACAACAATGAAAATTGCGAAAGCAGCGCCTGTGTGCAATGCCAGCGAACAAAGTAAGTCGATTTTCTATTAGCCAGATAAAAAATTACAGTTGCCAGCAAATTAATAATTGGCAAAGGCAATCCGGCGATCACAGCTATTAATGACATAAGGTAGCTGTTAGAAGCCTTCTCTGCTTCATGCTCTCCGGGAGTATAAACAAAGTTACCGTTTGAATTCATAGTCCTTTATAAATATTCCAAATCCAATTTGTGAGTACTAATAAAATAGCAGGAATAGCAAATCGTTTTCGCTTTAGCATCTCCTCAGCACTTTGATAAAAGCGAAAGAGTGATTCCCTATTCCGAAAATAATCGATGGCAATCCAAACAGGAGCAGATATCATAATTATCAATAGAATTATTCCAATAGGGTTATAAAACATTGCATCCTTGAAATCTCCATTTACAAATAGAATAATTGACCTTGTAGCCCCGCAGGAAGGGCAGGGCAAACCGGTGACATGTTTAATCAAACAAATACTTTTATCATTGTTTGACAAATCTGCCGAATGAAAAGAAATAACCAGCCAGCTAAATCCTGCCACGCAAGCTATCAGCAATAATATATATAGTTTTCGCTTATTCAATGTTACGGTCAGACAAGAAACGGTTGAAGTTTTATCATGTTTTTTTCTCTTGTTGCGCCCATAATCATAAACCAGTCAATAATAGCCCAAATGCCAAGACCTCCACAGGTAAGCAGTTTTCCTACACCAAGACCCGTATCACCGATTAGAAATCTGTCAATCCCCAGACTTCCGCCAAGCAAAGAAACAATAAGGCTAGTAGTTGGATCTTTAAACTGAATTGTTTGAATCATACTCCATTTGGAATCGTCAATCTGCAGCAGCCTGTCTCTTATTTGCATGACGTGGTGACTTTCGAAAAATTTACCGTTTGCCATAATAAACATATCAACTTTTTGTGCGTCCATTTTTATTTGATTTATTTTTTCCTACTCGTCAGGCTTTTCGGTCACGCCTCGTTTTTTAAAGTGTTAACTGAGCTACACTATTAAGAATATTAAGTGTACAATATTATTAATTTCTTATCAATAAAAAAGTTTTAAATTTATTTAGATTCTTTGTTTTAGGTTTAAATTAAGCCTTTATTTAAATTGATCTTATTATATTACTTTTGCCAGCTGAAAAATTGATCAAATTTTATTGTGTTAAACTTACTTCGTAAATCATACAGCGGACTTTCCCGAGAAACCTGGATTCTGGCATTGGTCACACTTGTGAACCGAAGCGGTATGATGGTATTGCCTTTTATGACATTGTACCTAACAACAGACAGAAACTTTTCTGTTTCGCAAGCAGGAATTGTTGCTGCATTTTTTGGTTTAGGAAGCCTGATTGGTTCTTTGAGTGGCGGTTGGCTAAGTGATCGCTTTGGGTATTTTGGTGTTCAACTTTTCAGTTTAATAATGGGTGGAATATCGTGCGTTTGCCTTGTATGGTTAAACAGTTTTGAAGCTATTTGCATTGGCATGCTAGTTACCAGTACGCTTTTAGATTTATTACGTCCTGCTATGTCGTCAGCGATTAGTTCATTCGCAAAGCCTGAGAGTATGACACGGTCCTTCTCATTAATTCGTATGGCAGTAAATCTGGGTGCAGGAATAGGTCCTGCCGTAGCCGGTATTTTGGTTGGCTATTCCTTTCGTTTAATATTTATTGGTGATGGACTTACAAGTATAGCAGCAGGAATTGTATTGTACTTTTATTTCCATGCTAAAATAAAGTCCACAACTTTTACTAAAAAAGTTCGTTCTGCTTCTGCATCTCCATTAAGAAGTCCGGTCTTTATGCTTTATATTATGCTTTGCATGTTTTATGCAATTATCTTCTTCCAGCTTTTTTGCACATTGCCTTTGTTTTACGATCAGGTACATCATCTTCCCAAAAAGGATACCGGCTATCTTTTAGCGCTTAACGGACTTATCGTTTTTATTTTTGAAATGATGCTTGTTTTCAAACTTGAAAATACTGTTCATCCGAAAAAAATTATCATTTCAGGTGTATTGCTGGGCGGATTGGGTTTGGTAATGTTAAACTTTTTCAGCTCGCCGGTTATACTAATTGTTTCCATGATCATTCTTAGTTTTTCAGAAATCTTTGCCATGCCATTTATGATGACGGTTGCTGTTTCCAAAGCAAATGAAACCAATCGCGGAGTCATTACAGGAATGTATTCAACAGCATGGTCGGCGGCATTTATACTTGCTCCAATCATTGGAACAAGAATTGTGACCCGATGGGGTTTTGATGAGCTTTGGTGGACAATGGGGGCGTTTTCTTTGATTACTTTGACCGGATTTTGGCTTGTAGTGCCGAAAATCATACCTGTAAGCAGCAGTTAATTTTTCATACTCTAAAAAAAACAATATATTTGAAACTCATTAATCACTTCATTATGTTTAGAAAAATTACAACACTGTTGGTTGTTTTTATCCTTCCACAGTTTTTAAATGCACAGAGTAATCTCGATAAGGATT
>JAYSTT010000508.1:0-6157 GCA_043719495.1 Ferruginibacter sp.
GTTTATTTTTATTATTTCTATGGGTTATTCTTATCCATAGTAATGTAATTTTCACGCACTTTTGGGTTAATAGGGTAGTTTTGTTTTCGTGGCTTTTTCTTTACAAATAATAATAGAGTTATACAATTATAGCGGAGGATGGAAATGTTGCTGGAAAAATTCATTAAAAAATCCCGGTAAGTTTGTTACCGGGATTTTTATTTTTTACTTTTCTCAACTCATTTCTGCAAAGCATTGATGAAAGTGGGGGATGGTTTCAATCCCTTTATAAAAATTATCAAGATTAAATTTTTCGTTGGGGCTGTGCAGGTTATCACTGTCTAATCCAAAACCCATAAACACAATTTTAATGCCCAGCTCTTTTTCAAACAACGCACAAATAGGGATACTGCCACCACCACGTACAGGGATAGGTATTTTTCCAAAAGTTATTTCCATGGCTTTAGCTGCTGCTTTGTAAGCCTTGCTGTCAATCGGTGTCATGTAAGGTTCGCCGCCATGATGCAAACTTGCCTTTACAGTTACACCTGCCGGAGCAATCTTTTTTAAGTGGTTAATAAGTATATCAGTTATTTTATCACTGCTTTGGTTGGGTACTAACCTTGCACTTATTTTTGCAAATGCTTTACCCGGTAAAACTGTTTTGGCACCTTCGCCGGTGTAGCCGCCCCAAATGCCATTTAGTTCTATGGTTGGCCTTATGCCTGTTCTTTCGTTGGTGCTAAAACCTTTTTCGCCCCACAACTCTTTTACACCTAAATCGGCTGCGTATTCTTTTTCATCAAATGGTGCCAATGCCATCAACTTTCTTTCTTCATCAGTTGCAATAACTACATCATCATAAAAATTAGGTATGGTTATGTGATTGTTTTCGTCGTGCAGGCTTGCAATCATTTTTGCAAGAATTGTAATGGGGTTTGCAACGGCACCGCCATACACACCGCTATGTAAATCACGGTTGGGCCCTGTTACTTCTACTTCAATATAACTAAGGCCACGAACGCCAATATCAATACTTGGTGTATCTAAACTAATCATGGCAGTATCGCTAATTAAAATTACATCTGCTTTTAATAAATCTTTATGCGATGTAACAAATTTTCCCAGATTAGGTGATCCAACTTCCTCTTCGCCTTCGATACAAAATTTAATATTGGTGCATAGGGTATTTGTTTTTACCATAGTTTCCAATGCTTTTACATGCATATAAAATTGTCCCTTATCATCGCAACTTCCTCTTGCATAAATTTTACCATCTTTTATTATTGGATCAAAGGGACCACTGTTCCAAAGTTCTACCGGGTCGGCTGGTTGCACATCATAATGGCCATAAACTAATACTGTTGGTTTAGTGGGGTCAATTATTTTTTCGCCATACACTAATGGATGACCTTCGGTTGGGTAAATTTCTACTTTATCTGCACCGGCTTCCAGCAATCTTGCTTTTACTGCTTCGGCGCATTTTTGCATATCATCTTTATGTTCGCTTTTTGCGCTGATACTAGGTATGCGTAATAGATCTAAAAGTTCGTTTAAAAAACGGTCTTTATTTTGGGTTTGATAATCCTTCCAGGCTTGCATATTAGTTTATAGTTTTGAATTTTGGCAGAATGAGTATATGAAGTTAGTAGTTTTTTTATTAACTAATCTTTTATGAAAACTTTAAATAACTATGATATTTATTTAATGGAGATGTCTATACATTTGCAGCAGATTGTTTGTCAATTCATCAGCCTTTGCCCAACTTTATCCAAAGTAACCTGCGGATAGTATTGGTCAGAGGCTGAGCCAATTTAGGCAAAGAGCAATTGCAGCTTTCTCTTTACAATTAATTGCATTAACCCGGTAAGCAGGTATATAACTGCTGCAATTGCCAATGCCCATTTTATTACCGAAATAATTGTGGTAAGCAGTGCAATGGTACCGGATGAGTTTCCCGATAAGGTCATCAGCATTCCTGCATTTTCAAAAATATCTAATCCCCCGGCCCATAATGCTCCTTTAGCAACCATCAATCCCATTTTACTATTAGTGATTTGTGCTATTTTTTTACCTGTTAAAAATAAAAAAGGAGAATAAAAGAGGAGAAAAATAAAATCGTAGTAGGTGTTGTTTTTTGCTGCCTTGATATTATCTATTAAATCGTTTGGTGCCCAGGCTGTAATAACTGTATTTGTTTTTGTTGTATTATAAGCAAATTCTAAATCGAGTATGCCCTTTGGAGTGGCTGTAGTTTTTAATGTAGCGCCGGTTTTTGTCATTACAACAATCATAACTGCAGTGCCAATTAATAAAAAAAGCAAAGAATATTTTTTCATTAATAAAGGTTTAAAAATTACCTGTTATAATTTTTCAAAACGCAGTTGCACAAAATCCCAATTCACTACCTGCCACCAGTTCTCAATATAATCAGCTCTTTTGTTTTGATACTTTAAATAGTAAGCATGTTCCCAAACATCCAAAGCTAATAGCGGCGTGCCTTTAATATCAATTACATCCATTAATGGATTATCCTGGTTGGGTGTGGAGCCGATTTTTAAATTTTTACTTGCATCAACATATAACCAGGCCCATCCACTGCCAAAACGGTTTTTGCCGGCATCAGCAAATTGTTTTTTAAATTCTGCAAAAGAGGTAAATGTTTTAACGATCGCTTCAGCTAGTTTGCCTGATGGTTTATTATCTGCAGTTTTGGGTCGCATGCATTGCCAAAACATTTCGTGGTTATAATGACCGCCACCATTGTTACGCATTTTGGCAGAGTACTTTGAAATTTTTGCCAGTACATCTTCCAAAGGTTTTGTTATATCCACCGCTTCTGCAGCAGCAGCTTCTTTTACATTTTTAGCATAGGCTGCTGCATGTTTGCTATAATGGATTTCCATTGTCATGGCATCAATTACATTTTCCAATGCATCATATTTGTAGGGGAGTGGTTGCTGATCAAATCCTGCAAAAGGGATAGATTTTGTAATGCTTTTTCCATAGGCACAGGAAGCGATAAAAGAACCTGCTGCACTTAAACCTGTACTTAATGCGATAGTACCTTTGGCGGAATCTTTAATAAATTTTCTGCGGCTTTTAGTTATTGATGACATAAATATTTATTTTAAAATTTTAAATTACTTTTTTCTCTTTCCCAAATGTACTTAAAAACAGCTTGATTTTTTTATAAGACCGGTAGTAAAATTCTTTGTTGAACAATTGTGAATCGTGCATGGCCTTATAGGTTAAAAAAAAGCCAATCGGAATAAGTACAATAACTGCCAGCCACATACCTAAAAATGGAGAGGTAACTTCTTCTTTCACAAATTTTTCGCCAAACATATTAAGGAGGTGGAATATTAAAAAGAAAATAATAGCCACTACCAATGGCATGCCCAGCCCGCCTTTACGAATGATAGAACCCAATGGCGCACCAATAAAAAACAACACAAGGCAGGCAAGCGATAATGAAAATTTACGGTGCCATTCTAATTTATGAAATTTAATTTCGGCTTTTTTATTTGTTATTTCGGTACTATTATTCTGAATACTGTTTTTCATATAATTGGCCGTGTTTAGGGCAGTTTCATAAACAGTATACCTTGCCGTATCAGGGATAATTTTATCAAGGCTGTCGGCTTTTTTAATTGGCACAGCTTTTTTCCAAACGCTGTCGTTAATTGCTATATAATGTAGATAGCCACTTAATTCTGTATTCATCTTTTTACTCAGGGAATCATTTATTTTTTTTATAGAGTCTAAAGAATTATTCAGCTGGCGAATACTTTTCATTTTAAAATTATTCTTGTAAATATCTTCGTTGGTGTTTTGTTTAGCCAGCGTACTTAAATCAAATAATTTTTTAAAGGTTTTAAAACCAAGCCTTATATATTCTGTTGACGAATCTCCGGAATTTCCTCTTTCCTGATAACGGAACCCGTTTTGCAGATTGAATTCTAAAAATTTTTTATCTTCAGATATTTTCATCACACCGGTTTGGGCAACAATACAGTTATCCTGTAAGGCATTGGTTTGTTCGTAAATTAATACATTGTGTATGGTTTTGCCATCAGCATCTTTTTTGCCCACCTTAATTGCATAACTGGGGATATGAGTAAAAAAAACTCCTTCCTTTAAATCGAATGCAGGCTTTTTATAAAAGATATCATTGTATAGCGTAACAAACTTTAATTGTGCAACAGGAATAACATAATTAGCAAATAAAAAAGTAATACCGCTTAATAAAATCGCCACCCAAACAAGTGGCCGCATAAAACGTAATAAAGAAATACCGGAAGATTTTATGGCTACCAACTCAAAACTTTCCCCAAGATTGCCAAAAGTCATGATGGAAGAAATGAGAATAGCTATGGGCATCGCCAATGTTAATAATGAGGCACTCACGTACCATAAAAACTGGCCAATAGTAATAAAATCCAAACCCTTTCCTACAAGGTCATCAATGTACTTCCACAGGCTTTGCATCATTAAAACAAAAAAAGCAATAAAAAAAGTTACAATAAACGGCCCTAAAAAAGATTTAAGAATAAGTTTATCTAATTTCTTTATCATATACCTTGTATTGGCCAGCGGGCAAAGCTGTTTAAAATTTCTCTGTAAATTGTAAAATATTATGATTGATAAATCAAAATTAACGCTTTCTGCGGAGGAACAGCAATTGATGGGTAATACCGAATGGATTTTAACTAAACGAAAAATTATCGAAAGAGTAAATTTTCTTTTCGGAAATCTGGCAGGAGTAATGAAAGAACAAATTTCGGCAGAAAAAAAATCATTTCCTTTAGCAGTAGTTAATTCCATGCCCAAAATTGCTAAAGGCGAAAATTACAGACAACTACCTTATGTAATTTTAGATTATCCCCGGTGTTTTGATAAAGAAAATGTTTTTGCTATACGCACTATGTTTTGGTGGGGGAATTTTTTTAGTTGCTCTTTACATTTATCAGGAAAGTATAAAGTACTTTTTGAAAATGCGTTACAAAAAAATATTTATCTGTTACAAAAAAATAATTTTTATATCTGTATTAATAAAAATGAATGGCAGCATCATTTTGAAGCAGATAATTTTTTGCCTGTTAATATATTATCTGAAGAGAAAATAAAAACAATAATAACACAACAGCACTTTATAAAAGTGGCTGCAAAATTTTCATTACAACAATGGAATGAAATGCCTGTATTGCTGGAAAAATCTTTTACGGATATTTTATACCTGCTTAAATATTAACTGCCTATACGGTGAAAAAGGTCCTTAACCTGGTATTCCCACAACTGGCTCTGGTCTTTAATATCTTTTTTTTCTGCAAAATCCTTTACAATCAAAATAGTTTGATTGGTAACTTCTGATTTTTCAATACTCCATTCAAAATATTCTCCCTTAGGCATATGCGACCAGTGAAAACGTACAAATTTATCTTCTTCGCTATCTAATAACTCAGCCTTATCAACCGAGCCATTCCACGAAAAACTATAAACACCATCCCGTTCATCCACTTTATCGGCAAACCATTCCTGCAAACCGGCAGGTGTAATTAAAAATTCATACAATATGCCCGGCGAACATCTAACGGGGTACTCTAATGTAAATAATACTTTTTTACTCATCCTATTTTTTTAAAAATCCTTTGAACCATGCAATAATAACAAAATAATCTTCGTGGCAAAATATTTAGTCATTTATTTTACGCATACTTATTAACATTTTATATTGCGAAAAGTTTTTTTAAATCTCCTGAAATACAGGCTTTTATAATTTTATTTTTGGTTGGATACTTTAAATAGTATAAATTACGTTAATAATGATAGTATTTTTTAACATTTGTTTAACCGTAATCAATTTCTACACTAAACCTTTAAAACTGCAGGCTTATGAGCATGCGTCAACTAAAGATTACCAAGTCAATCACCAATCGTGAGAGTCAGAGTTTAGAAAAGTATTTACAGGAAATTGGTAAAGTAGAATTAATTACTCCCGAAGAGGAAGTTTCGCTTGCTATACGTATTAAAAATGGCGATGAAGCTGCCCTGGACAAACTTACAAAAGCTAATTTACGATTCGTAGTTTCAGTTGCCAAACAGTATCAAAATCAGGGACTTACATTACCCGATCTTATTAATGAAGGAAATCTTGGGCTTATTAAGGCGGCCCAAC
>JAYSTT010000509.1:0-2544 GCA_043719495.1 Ferruginibacter sp.
AGCGCCGGATTTAAAAGAATTTAAGAGGCTTAACTGCATAAAATCGGAGGCGATGGTTAATAATGTAAAGCCCAGCATGATAATAAAAATGATATTTACCCCACGGGCACGTTGTGCATTATTTTTTAAAGGATTCATGTGTTGAGTTTAGATTTTATAAGTAATGTTTTTTAAAGATAGGGGCTAAAAATTCACCAGCATAAAAAAATCCGCTAAGAGCAGATTATATTAATTGCAATATGAAAGTATATTATTGCGGTATAATTTCTTCGCCTTCTAAAAGGTGGGCTAAAAATTGTTTCGAAATTTTACTTTCTTTTTTAAATGCAAAGTAGGTAAGTAAACTGCAAAATATAAATGATATAAAAATATTTAACAACAAGAAATAGGATTTGCCTGGCCAATTACTTACAAAGTATACCAATTGTACAAGGAATGCAATTCCAAGAGCCCCCATGAAAACAGAAATGAAAACGGTTACAAATTTTTGCAAGCGCATCTTAATTTTAATCTCTGTCTTATCAATAAATCTTGAAATTGTTCCAGTTATAATCGGTAAAAAAGAGTTACTGTAGTTAATAATTCTACTTATAGTAAATGAATTCCCTGTAATTGATCCTTCATAAGGTCTGGAAGAATTATTATTCGATGTAAAAAGTCCAAAGCTTTCCTTTGGTCCAGTATTATTTTCAATGAGTACTCTAACTTCATCAACTGATAACTTTGTTGTTAAAGTATAATTTTCAATAGGTAAAAATTTCTTAAAGTGCATTTGTGTATTTGGTTTATTTCAATCTATATTATAAGCAAAGCTCAATAAAGCTTTATAGTGCAAGAGTGCCAATGAAGTTGAGCAAAGAAATTTAGATTGGCTCCAAAAAAAATCGGAATAAGTCAAAAAAATGATTCCCATATCTCTGCCTCAATCTTCTTAATTCCCCCTTCAGGGGGTTGGGGGCTAATCATTCAACTTCAACACCGCCAAAAATGCTTCCTGCGGCACTTCCACATTACCAATCTGCTTCATTCTTTTTTTACCTTCTTTCTGTTTCTCTAAAAGTTTGCGCTTGCGGCTTATATCGCCACCATAACATTTTGCGGTTACATCTTTACGCATAGCACTTATGTTTTCACGAGCCACCACTTTGGCGCCAATGGCAGCTTGTATAGCAATTTGAAATTGCTGACGGGGTAATAATTCTTTTAATTTTTCGCAGAGCTTGCGGCCAAATTCGTGTGCCCGGCCACGGTGTATCAATGCACTTAAGGCATCTACTTTTTCGTTGTTCAATAAAATATCCATCTTCACAATATCACTGGGGCGGTATTCTATCGGGTGATAATCAAATGAGGCATAACCCCTGGTGATACTTTTTAATTTATCGTAAAAATCAAAAACAATTTCGGTAAGCGGCATTTCAAAACTAAGCTCTACTCTTGATTGCGTTAAATAACTCTGGTGAGTAAGAATACCACGTTTGGTAATACACAAGGTCATGATGTTACCTATGTATTCGGGCTTGGTGATTATTTGTGCTTTAATAAAAGGTTCGTCAATATGGTCAATCCTTGTAGGATCGGGCATTTCGGTGGGGTTGTTCACCGTTATCACTTCGCCTTTGTTGGTGGTAGCTATAAAACTTACGTTGGGTACAGTGGTAATTACAGTTTGGTTAAACTCTCTTTCCAAACGTTCCTGGATTATTTCCATGTGCAGCATACCTAAAAATCCGCAACGGAAACCAAAGCCCAATGCCTGCGATGTTTCTAACTCAAAAGTTAAAGAGGCATCGTTCAATTGCAGTTTATCCATGCAATCACGTAACTCTTCAAAAGCATCAGTTTCTACAGGAAAAATACCTGCAAACACCATGGGTTTTACATCCTGAAATCCCTGTATCGATTCTGTGGCGCCATTAACTGTGGTTGTAATGGTATCACCCACTTTCACCTCCTTGGCCACTTTTATTCCGGTAATAATATAGCCCACATCCCCAGCCCTCACTTCGCTCTTTGGCTCCATACCAAATTTTAAAATTCCCACTTCATCGGCACCATATTCCAATCCGGTATTGCTGAATTTAATTTTATCGTTCTTTTTTAAGGTGCCGTTAAAAATTCTGTAGTAAACAATTATACCTCTGAATGAATTATATACACTGTCAAATATCAAGGCCTGTAACGGCGCATTTTCATCTCCGCTTGGAGCCGGAATACGCTCAATAATGGCAGTTAAAATTTCTTCGATGCCAATGCCACTTTTACCGCTGGCTAATAAAATTTCTTCCGGCTTACAGCCAATCAGTTCTACAATCTGGTCAGTTACTTCAGGTATCATTGCACCATCCATATCAATTTTATTGATAACAGGAATGATCTCTAAATTATTTTCAATTGCAAGGTACAAGTTGCTGATTGTCTGTGCCTGAATGCCCTGGCTGGCATCCACCAAAAGCAATGCTCCTTCGCAGGCAGCAAGCGCCCGGCTCACTTCATAACTAAAATCCACATGGCCGGGTGTATCAATCAGGTTAAACACATAAT
>JAYSTT010000510.1:0-2543 GCA_043719495.1 Ferruginibacter sp.
GGGAAGCCCAATGCCCTGTCCCAAATTAAACTTGCCAATACACCCAATGCCCTGGATACACCAAACAACACTGTATAAAATTCATACTCCACCATACCGTAATGTACCAGCAAAGCACCACTATGAGCATCTACATTTGGCCAGGGATTTTTTATTTTTCCAATAGTTTGTAATACCGGGGGAACTGCCTCATAAATATTCCAAACAGTTTGTACTAAAGGATCATCGGGTATATGTTTTTTGCCAAATTCCATTTGTGCTGTAAAGCGTGGATCGGTTTTGCGTAATACTGCATGGCCATATCCCGGCACCACTTTTCCTTCGGTTAAAGTTTTTTTTACGTATTCTTCAATTTGTGTTTTAGAGGGTAGTTCGGTTCCCAATTCCTCTCTTAATTCATAAATCCATTTAATAACTTCCTGGTTGGCCAAACCATGTAAAGGCCCTGCAAGGCCATTCATACCTGCAGCAAAACTTAAAAATGGATCGCTTAAAGCAGAACCTACCAGATGCGTAGTGTGTGCAGAAACATTGCCGCCTTCATGATCGGCATGAATAGTCATATAAAGTCTCATCAGCTCTTTAAAAGATTCATCATCATACCCCATCATGTGGGCAAAATTACCTGCCCAATCCAATAACCCATTAGGTTGTATATGTTCGCCCAGTTTATACTTGCGCCTGTAAATATAGGCGGCAATCCTTGGCAGGCGTGCAATCAAATCCATTGAATCTTCAAACATGGCATCCCAGTAATCTTTCTTACTCATTCCTGCTGCATAGTTTTTACTAAACTGACTTTCTGTTTGTAAAGCCATAATGGCCACTACAAACTGAGTCATTGGATGGGCACTTAAAGGCAATGCTTCAATAGTATGAAATACATGATTGGGTACATGACTGCGACGTTGCCAGATATTGGTAATACTTTGTGCATCTTCTTCTGTAGGTAAATCTCCCATTAACATCAGGTAAAATAAACCCTCCGGTAAAGGTTCTGCACCTTTAGGAGCCTTGGGCAACTTTTGTTGTAACTCCGGGATGGTATATCCACGAAAGCGGATTCCTTCCTGGGCATCCAGCAAAGAAGTTTCTGTAACCAATCCTGTTATGCCACGCATACCCTGGTATACCTGGCTGAGGGTAACTTCTCCAATTTTTTTATTGCCATGCTCTTTAAGTAATTCTTTGATTTCCGCAGCAACTACTTCAGATTTTTCTTTGAATTTATTCTTAATAATTTCCATACCACCATTGAAATTTATACTGTAAAAGTATCCTATGCATTTAGATACTATTGAATTGAAATTTTAAAAGATATTTAAAATTACGATGTGCTGCCCTGTAAAACAAAAGTTTTAAAGGAAAGTTTACATATTATTAAAAGGGTAGGAGAGTTAGGCGAAATTTAAATCCTGCAATCTATGCTGCTGGTTATTTTGGTGCTTTTTTATAGAGATAGAAAGCCAATAAGCCAAAAAAGAAATTGGGCGTCCAGGCGGCAAGAAATGGTGTAAAACTACCTTTTGTTGCAAATACTATAGAGAAGCGGCTGAATAAAATATATAAAAAACTTATTACAACGCCTAAAGCCAGGTGTAAACCACTGCCGCCTCTTACTTTACGTGAAGCCAGCACAGCGCCAATAATGGTAAGAATGAGCACAGATACCGGAATGGCATCCCGATTGTATCGTTCCACCAATAAAGTACTTAAACCTTCGGAACCTCTTAAACGTTCCTGTTTAATAAATTGATTTAAAACAGGGGTTAGCATCTGGTCCTTCAAATATTCATCCCTGCGTAAATCAACAGGCTTAAAATTAAAAGCCATCTTTAATTCGGATAAATGTTTTACATTTTCCATAATACCGTTCAATGTTCTTTCAGTAACATTAATCAGTTTCCAGTTTTTTGTTACTGTATCCCAGTTAAAATTATCTGCCCTCAAATTGTACAATAATTTATTGTTTGAAAAACGTTGTACAAAAAAACCGCTGCCTGCTTTTAAAACTGTATCGTAACCATTTATTCCAATGTAAGTATTGGAATCATTGCGAAAATACAGGTGCTGTTTATAAGTGCTGTTACCAGTGGAAGCGCCAAAATTGGGGTCAATATATTTTACTTCAAAATCGCCCCATTTTTTATTAGCTTTTGGCACTACATACTGATAGCCAAACCATAACAACGTAGATAAAAATAAGCCGCCAATAATATAGGGAAGTAAAAACCGCCTGTAACTAATACCACTGCTTAAAATAGCAATTACTTCCGATTGAGTGGCCATTTTTGAAGTAAAGAATATTACAGCTATAAAAACAAACAATGGAAACAACATGGCGTCAATGCGTGGAATAAAACCGAAATAAAAATCAGTAATAATTTGGGATATGGGCAGTTTAGATTTTACAAAGTCATCAGCGTGTTCACTCATATCTACCACCACCACAACTACCGTTAATAATAACAGGCAGAAGAAAAAAGTAGTAAGATATTTTGACAATATATAACGGTCTATTTTTTTCATACCAAAACCCTGAA
>JAYSTT010000052.1:0-4423 GCA_043719495.1 Ferruginibacter sp.
GCATTTTTACGGTGGAAAGATGCTATTATACCCGTTGTAAAATTAGAATTTAAACCTGTGGCCATATCCGTTAGTTATGATGCTAACTTATCGCAATTAAAAACTGCAAGCAGTGGCCGTGGCGGATTTGAATTAGCATTAAGCTATCAAAAATATTTAAATAGAAATGGTGCAGGTACCGAAGCTGTGCGTTGCCCGGTATTTTAATTATTTTTTTACCCGGCAATTTAAAATAAATGTGTGCTGTTTTTTAAATAGGTTTTTTAAGATGTAGAAGATATTAAAAGGCCCCATTAAAAATGAGGCCTTTTACAATAAATTTATTTTTATTTATCGCCAGGGTTATTAATATTAAATACCAATGCCGCAAGTGCGGCCCCCCCAAAACAACCCAATAAATAAACCCAGATATTTGCCCATGCCATCCCTTTCATTAATGTAACCCCTACAGCTACTGCCGGATTAAATGCACCACCAGAAAAACTGCCAAATGCGTATGCACAGCAAAGTACCGTAAAACCTATTGCTAACCCATAATTACTATTGCCTGCAGTTCCTTTAGCAGTAGCTACATTTAAAACAACATAAGCCAAAGCAAAAGTGCCTAAAATTTCTGCAAATAAGGCCTTGGTTGTATCTGCTACGCCATCGCTGGCTGTTGCGGCCCCGCCACCAAAAACTAAAGAAACAACTGCCCATGCGGCTACGCCGGCAGCAAATTGGCTAATCCAATAAGGAACAGCATCCCCCATACTTATTTTACCCCTCATTAATACTGCAAGTGTAACTGCTGGGTTGTAATGGCCACCTGAAATATGCCCGCCAGCATAAATCATCACCATTAAAACACTGCCAATTGCAATAGGGGCAAACCCGGCAGGAACCAACCCTGTAACTGCTGTAAGCCCAACAACAGTTACCAAAAAAAAAGTGCCAATAAATTCTGTAATGTACTTGTTCATAAAAAATTTGTTTTTGGTTATAAAAATTCAGTCGGTTAAATAAACAAAAAGGATGCAACCGCTGTTAACATTCTTTTCACAATTACCTTTACAAAAAATTAAAACCGCAATTATTATGGCAATAGAAATTGGGCAAACAGCACCAAACTTTACCCTGCATGACACAGAAAAAAACCAAGTATCCCTTAGCGGACAAAAAGGGAAAAATGTAGTACTGTTATTTTTTCCATTGGCATTTACAGGTGTTTGTACCAAAGAACTTTGTGCTGTAAGGGATGATATTGCCCGTTATAATAATGCTAATGCAACAGTTTTTGGCATTTCGGTAGATTCTTATGCAACCCTTAAAAAATTTAAGGCAGAGCAGGGTTATAATTTTACCCTGTTAAGCGATTTTAATAAAGAAGTGTCTGCACAATATGGCTGCCTTTATAACGATTTTATAGGCTGGATGAAAGGGGTTAGCAAACGATCTGCTTTTATTATTGATGCAGCAGGTATAGTGCAATATGCCCAAATACTGGAATCTGCCGGGGATTTACCCAATTTTGAAGCAATAAACACCAAGCTTGGGCAATTAATTTAATATTTTCAACGTTTTAATATTACAGAAATTATTGCTGCAGAATTTTAGCAAAAAAGGGCGGTTTTTTAGTCTTTATTTTTAAATTAAAATATCAAAGTATTTCATTAATTTTACCTTATTGAAACATATTGTTTACATAGCAATCTTTATTATTGGATTAAACTTTACTTCTTTTTCTCAAAACAAACCCATCACGCCGGCTAACGGTAGTGCAAAGTTGATAAAGTTGTATCCAATACCTGCCACTACGGTTGTCAATTTTGATTTTGTAAGTGGGTATGATAAAACCTTGTCTTTTCAGATATACAATTTTACCGGCAAAAAAGTGTACGAATTAAAAAGCCCCCCTCAAAAAATTAACCTTGCACTTACCGATTTTTCCAGGGGTTTTTATTATTACCAGCTAAGGGATAAAAATGGTAAGCTTATTGAAACTGTAAGGTTTTTGGTGATTAAATAATTCTCCGCTTAATTTATTATTTTTCTTTTCTACTTTTTGGGAACTTAGCGAATGTTTCGAGTGTGCCACGAACCAAAGCGGAGATTTGCGGATTTTTAAATAATCTACATAAATACTTTTTATACAAATTAAATATTTTCTTAAATTGCATTGATGCTATAAACAATACAAAAAGTATAACATTAAAATATTGGTAATCAATGTTATTTTATTTTGTTGGTAACATCTTATAGCATCAATACAAACGTTGTACGCCATTAGACCCGACCATTTATGAACTTTGAAGAACACATAAAGCCACTAACCGAATTACTTTTATCAAATGGTTTTTCAATTCAATCAAACCAAAATAATTTAATAGTATACTCTTTAAAGAGTACAACACTAAGAATCGCCTATTCCCATTTAGAGTATTGCCTTAATATTTGGGTTGGACAAAGCAGTGACACGTTAACAGAATTGAGGCCCCAAGTTGTGGAAGAGTTTTTTAAAGACGATACTTTTAAATTTCAAACGACACTTACAGTTGAAAATTTAATTTCTTTCTTAAAAGGCTTTGGAAAAAATCTTCTGTCAGGTGACACGAAAATTCTTAGGGAACTTGATGAATATTCACTTCAAGCATCAAGGAATTATACTCAGCAAATAATTAAACAGCAAAATATTGACCAGGCAGACAAAGCCTGGACACAAAAAGACTATGTAAATTTCGTTAAGTATATTGACCAAATACAAACGGACTTACTGCCACCATCTTACCTAAAAAAATACAAAATAGCGGTGGACAAGTTAGATAAGTGACTAGACAAACGGCGTACAACATTGGGTCCTATGTAAAGCGGTATGAGAGGAATAATATGTTTATAAACGGTTCTACATAATTATAATTTAATCTGTATCCCTGAAAAACCAACAATTTCGTTGGTTGTTTTTCAGGGATGTTTATAATCAGCTCCGCATCCTATTTGTAGTCTGCCATTTTCAGACAGCTACCTGCATCAGTCTTAGTTTAGTAAAAACAGCTGCCTGCTTTGCGATGTGGTCTTTCAACTTTTACGTTGATGCCACTCCCGATGTTTTGCAGTCTGCTTTTGTTCATGCTTTTGTGTTGAGCTTAATTATGTTTATTATTTTTATTTTACTACCCCCATTTGATAAGGCACACCGCTAATAATTACAGCCCTTATCCGGCTCAGTAATTTATGCGCCACTTTGATAATTGCTTTGTTCGGTTCCTTGTGTGCATGCTGGCGATAATATTGTTGTAACGCCATATCTGTTCTTACCGCTACCCAACTGGCTTCTACCAATAAACTTCTTAACTGATGATTACTTCGTTTCGTTAATCCCAGATTGATTTTGTTTTCACTGCTTTGATACATCCCTGGCACCAAACCCACAATCGCTGCCAGTTCATCTAAACGACTAAATCTTCTTATATCGCCCAGCTCCGCCAGTAGTGCTGATGCCGTTATACCTCCTATGCCAGGTACACTCTTATACAAGTAATAATCCTTTTTATAGCGTTTGCGGCAATAAGCTCTTAGCACATTACTGATATGTAACTCTTCGTACCATACAAATTCCAACTGCTTCAACCGGCTTCTTATACTTTCTGCCGCACTGCTGTATTTCCATTCTAAATTCCCAATCCAGGTTTTCATCACACGGCTCCAGTTCGGATTATCATATTGTTCCGGCAACTTTATTCCATAATACAATAACTGGCTTTTGATATGATTTTTTATCGTTCGCAATTGACGGGCCAGGTGTATCCGCCTTCTGAATAAACTCCGCAACTGCTCCTGTTCTTCGTCTGGAATATAAATACCTTTTAAATTATCATCACTTAAATGCTTGCATAAATTGCGGCTATCGAGTTTATCTGTCTTTTGCCAGTCCTGTTTATTGATTCTTGGTACATCGGCCGGGTTGACAACCTTTACTTCCCAGCCCTGTGCTAATAGGGCACGGGCTATCCAATAACCACAGCAGCCGGCTTCATAACAGCAGCTTACTTCATGACCCGTAAAATTCTTTTCTACATAACTAATTAATACCAATGGTTCGGCCGGCATCGTTACTGTTTTGTTATCAAACAAATCAGTTTTGAAATGAACCGTCCAGCTTTTTTTGTGTACGTCCATACCAATAAATAACTTTGGTACAGCGGTAGTTTCTGAGTAATTCATTGTCGTGAATTTTAGTGACTCTTAAATTACCGCTTTTACATAGATGCTTTGCTGCAAGGCTGGCTGGACGTTGGAGCAATGGTCATTTTATCGCTGTTGTGCTTCATCTGGGCTGGACAAACATTGCTGGGCTTTTGTTTGTTAACTTGTACTTTTATATCTTTATTCAGCAGCGGTTCCGGGCGGACGAGCAATGAATTCCAGCCCTGCAGCAAGCCCTGCC
>JAYSTT010000511.1:0-2541 GCA_043719495.1 Ferruginibacter sp.
AAGATAACTGCATAGCCACTGGGTTCACCCTGCATTACTTTATCAATATAAACAGGTTCGGCAATTATGCCATCAATTTTTTTGCTGTTTACCCTTTCAATAAAAGCCATAGGGAAGCTTCTTTCTTTTCCGAAGAGCATACCAATTTTCTTCATAACAGTTAGTTTTATTTATTTATAAAATTCGATAGCACGTTTTCAAACGTATTCAAATATATTTTTTAGCAGCCAATAAAACAAATATTGTTTGGAACAAATTTTTGATACTGTTTACCAGATTTCATCAGAAAGATATTATTACCTGTAAATTATCCATTGCCCGGCATCCGTTACCCACTACCCAGAATGCACTATCCAGTATCAGCTTCTTTTCTTAATTTTGAAAATATGCACAGAAGAAAAACGGCAGCTGTAATTGTTGAAAATCACGTACTGAAATCCAAATTATTGCAAAGGGATGTAAAAATTGATTGTTATTTTCCCTGGTTTGTAGCATTACATGGCAAAATAAGCCTTTTGTTAATTAACGACGGACAGGATTTAGTTACAATGAAATTTGATGAAATATTGGAAAGATTATATGAATCAGATGCTTTAACAGCCCTGTTTTGTGTTGGCATACATTGTTCGGCAGACAGAAAAAATGAATATGGCACTGCTAATGTATTAGACTATAAAGGAAGGGGAGCTAAGGCTACTTTATACAACGATTTTATATTTGAAGAATTATTGCCTTTTATCCGTAAAACTTTTTTAATACAATCTTTTAAAGAAAAATCATTTGCGGGTTTTTCTTTAGGAGGGTTAAGTGCATTGGACATTGTTTGGAATAACCCACAGGAATTTAAAAAGGCAGGTATTTTCAGTGGTTCTTTATGGTGGAGGGATAAAGGGCAGGATGATGCCGGCTTTAACGAACATACCGACCGTATAATGCACCGGCAAATTAGGGAAGGTAATTATGCACCATGGCTTAAATTTTTTTTTGAAGTGGGTACTTTAGATGAAACGGCTGACAGAAATAATAATGGTGTTATTGACTCTATTGACGATGCAGTAAGTTTAATTGACGAATTAGCTGCAAAAGGTTATACCAAAGAAGGCGACATAAAATATATAGAATTACAGGATGGTAAACATGATGTGCCTACGTGGGCAAAAGCATTTCCGGAGTTTTTAAAATGGGGGTGGGGATATAATGGAGAAATAACAGACTAAAACAAATTTGTTTGCCAATAAAAAGATGCCCCGAAAACTTTCGGGGCATCTTTATTAAAAACCTGTTTGCGTTATTAAAAAATGTAACGGACACCTAACTGGCCCTGCCAAACATCCTGTATTGCAGTACCCTTTCTGTAAGTTTCATAATTTAAACTGCCAGTTACAGTATTCATTTTAAAGAAAGGAAGCCCGTTGGCATCTACTCTTGAGTATGCCAATGGCGAAGTGGTATTTATAACATGTGCTACTCCCCATTGATGATTAATAAAATTACCTACATTAAAAATATCTGCCCTAAACTGAATGGTATGTCTTTGTTTACCAAAGTTTTTGAACACTTCTACCACTGTAGATAAATCGAACCTTGTAAGCGTTGGCATTAAAACACCATTTCTTTGTGCTACCTGCCCACGATGATTTTTTAAGTAACTGTTGTTTTGAATATACGATTCAAAAGCATCTTTTTGCTGCTGAACAGTAAAAGGTACCGGTACTGTTGCTGATACAGTAATAGCGTCAAAATTCATTTCGTTCTGGTCTTTTGGAATATATAACAAATCGTTACCGCTAATACCATCAAGGTTAAAATCATTTGAATAACCATAAGAAAATCTGCCAAGGCTTTGAGATTGACCAAATAATGAAACCTGCACTGCAATAGTTTTGGCAATTTCTTTTCTGTAAGTGATATTACCAATTACCCTGTGCCTGGTATCATTATCACTAAAAGAATTATCCGGCAGATTATTACCATTAACAGTTCTTGTAGAAGTAAAACTGCTGAAAGCAATAGTACTTGAACTTGAATAGTCTTTAGTACGGCCAAAATTATAAGCTAACAACCAGCTAAGTCCTTTTTGCAAAGGCTTTTCTAATTTTAAAGTAACACTTGTATTAGAACCGTAAGGGCGGCTTGATAAAACTGTTGCGTCGTTTACATTTGAATTAATCCTTACGGCACTTGAACTACCTGCAAACCTTGGACGTTTATCCGGCCCCGTAAAGTTAGCTGTTGCCACTTTTTGGTTGGCATTGTAATAAAAAATATTGCTGATGCTTTGTGTAAATAAAAATTCAGCAGAACCTACTATGCCGGCAAATAATTTTTGGTCTATGGCAAGGTTTGATCTAAACACCTGGGGAAAACGGAAGTTTTTCTCGATAGGTGCAATATTATAACTTGCCGCTGGTGAACCTGGTGTTGTTACAGGGATATTACGGGTAATATTAGGGCTAAAAGGAAATGCTGTTAATGGAGTAGTGATTACGCCACCTGTAATAACCTGATCCCTGCTTATTTGCCCGGCCTGCATACCATTGT
>JAYSTT010000512.1:0-2540 GCA_043719495.1 Ferruginibacter sp.
CCGCCATACCATTTAAAACAACTGGGCAAACCCCAGAAAGAAATAATCTTATCACCCTTGGCCAATGCGCTTTTGTAAAACAATATAAAGAAGTAAAGATTTTCTTTTAGCCGCTGGTGAATGGCCGAATCAGATTCTTTAGAAGTTGGTTTAATACGCCAGCGATTATTCTCCAAACAATACGGTTCGTCATTCGCATTTTTAAACCTTTTGCCCGGTGCAATAAATTTTAAATTGGTTCCACTATTTGCGCCAACATTCACCAGGGTTAATTCATCATAAACAATTTTTGCAATTTTATAAACGTCTTTTGATTTGTCTATGCTGTTGTTGAGCGTAATGGTTTTGGCTGCATCATCATACTTCCAGGTTCCGTAGTCAAAAGTATTTCTGGGATTTTTTACAAACGTGCCCTTGGTAGAAAAATAAAAACTACGGTATGGTATTTCAAATTTCGAATTTTCCTCCATTCCTTCCAGCCCTTCGGCATCGCCATCCAAAACCCAATCCTGGCAAAGGATATTGTTGATATTTTCGGCAGTATCCAGGTAAACCAGGTTATCATTTCTTTCAGCTTTCCCATCTTCCTGAACCCGGCCCTCTTTTTCAGAAACATTTTTTGATCCGTTATTATTACATGAAAAAATAAAAACCGAAACGGCAATGGCGTAAAAAATTTGTTTAATCACGTGATTGATTTTTTGTGCTGTAAATTTAGGACATTGCAAAACACATAAAATATATATCTTCATATAATGAGAATCATCTTTACCTTTTCTTTATTGCTGCTTACGATCACTGTTTTTTCACAAACCAAATCTGCATGGGTTACCGGCAGGGTTGTTGATGAAAATGATAACGCGGTATCGAAGGTATCAGTAGTAATATTAGGCAAACAAACAGGTTTGGCAACTGATGACAGCGGCCGTTTTCGCATTAAAGTACCGGCTGGTAAATCTTTTGCTCTTGTATTTACATTTACAGGTTACAACGAAACTCAAAAGAATTTTTACCTGAGCGATGGCGAAGAAGAAAAGGTTACCATACAAATGGAAAGAGGCAGCCAGACTTTAAAGACCGTAGAAGTAAGCACCGAAAAAGAACGTACCGAAACCGGCCTGGTAAAAATAAATCCAAAAAACGCAATTACATTGCCCAGCACCACCGGCGGCATTGAGGCACTTATAAAAACATTGGTGGGCAGCAATAACGAACTCACCTCTCAATACAGCGTACGTGGCGGCAATTACGATGAGAACTTAATTTACATCAACGACTTTGAAATTTTCCGCCCTTACCTCGTACGCAGTGGCCAGCAGGAAGGTTTAAGTTTTATCAATCCCGAGCTTGCAAAAAATGTAAATTTTTACACCGGAGGTTTCCAGGCAAAATATGGCGATAAGATGAGCAGCGTGCTGGACATTCAATACAAAAATCCAACAAGCTTTAACGGTTCTGCTTATGTAAGTTTACTGGAGCAGGGATTTCACGTAGGTGGTGCAGCTAAGAAGGGAAAAGTATCTTACCTGTTTGGCATACGCAACCGCAGCAATAAAAATTTATTAAAAAGCCAGGAAACGGTTGGTTCCTATATTCCATCCTCCTCGGATATGCAGGCATTTATAACTTATAAGATCAGTAATAAATTACAGCTCGAATTGTTGGGCACTTACTCAGTTACCAAATTCTCGTTGTTTCCGGAATCGGTACAAAAAACAACTTCAGTCTTCTCTCCACTGTTTACAGCAAACCTCGGTTTGGATGTTGCTTTTGAAGGACAGGAAAGAGATGGCTACAATACAAACCTCATCGGCCTTAGCCTGGTGCATACACCAAATAAAAAATTAAGATTAAAGTGGATGGTAAGCCGCTTTCAAAATAAAGAAAATGAAAACTTTGATATTGCCGGAGCCTACCTTTTTGGCGACCGCGATTTTGACAATACCAGCAGCACTTACGGCCAAATTGTAAACCCGCTGGGCGCCGGTTATTACCAAAACTATGGCCGCAACGAGTTAAACATAAACGTGTACAATGCAAGCCTGAAAGGCAATTACACAACCGGCATACATGCCTTACAATTTGGCAACAGCATTGAGCAAACCAATATTAAAGACAAACTTACCGAATGGGAATACCAGGACAGTGCCGGCTATTCACTACCCTATAACCCATCGCAACTGAATTTATTTAAGAGCATCAACTCAACAGCCGATCTTAGCATACAAAAATACAGCGGTTATGTGCAGGACAATATGCGCCTGGGCAAAACCAATACCATCACGTTGCAGGCTGGTGTGCGTTACAACTACAATTCGCTTAACAAAGAATTTTTAGTAAGTCCACGTGTGCAGTTTAGCATTAAGCCAAACTGGAAAAAAGATGTGGTTTTAAAACTGGCAGCGGGCGCTTATCACCAGCCACCTTTTTACCGTGAGTTGCGTAAATATGATGGCACACTAAACACCGATGTAAAGGCACAAAAAAGTTACCAGGTTGTTGCCGGCATGGATTATAATTTTAAAGGCCTTGCCAGCCGC
>JAYSTT010000513.1:0-6135 GCA_043719495.1 Ferruginibacter sp.
CATTGCAGATGGATGTAAATGCTGCGCTGGAGTTTGATGGATTTTTATCCTATACTGTAAAATTTACTGCATTAGAAGAGGTAAACTTTAGTGAAATAAATTTTCATTTACCCATACAGCCTTCATCTGCTAAATATATGATGGGACTTGGTTTAAAAGGGGGCACCCGGCCAGATACGTTACAATGGAAATGGGATGTGGCACATAAAAATCAAGATGGTGCCTGGATTGGAAATGTAAATGCAGGGTTGCAATTTTCCTTACGTGATGAAAAATACAGCAGGCCATTAAATACCAATTTCTATTTGCAAAAACCATTATTGCTGCCTGCTTCATGGGGTAATGATAATAAAGGAGGAATTGATATTTTTCAAAAAGGAAAATCTATTTTAGTTAATGCTTACAGTGGCAGCCGCAATATGAAAAAAGGTGAAGTACTGTATTATAATTTCAATTTATTGATTACACCTTTTCACCCCATCAATACTGCATTTCAGTGGGACAGTAAATTTTACCATCGGTACAAAGAAATAGATACCATTCGTCAAACAGGCGCTACCATCGTCAATATTCATCATGCTACTCCCATAAATCCATACATCAATTATCCTTTTATTGAATTTAAAAAAATGAAGGATTATATTGATGAAGCCCACAGTAAAAATTTGAAAGTAAAAATATATAATACTATACGTGAGTTAAGTAACAAGGCTTACGAAATACATGCATTGCGCAGCCTTGGCCATGAAATTTTTTCCGCAGGAAAAGGAGGAGGCTTTAGTTGGTTACAGGAACACCTGGGCGATGATTATATAGCTGCATGGTTTGTGCCCGAATTAAAAGATGCGGCTATAGTTAACAGTGGTATGAACCGCTGGCACAATTATTATGTGGAAGGAATGAACTGGCTTGCAAAAAATGTTGGCATTGATGGTGTTTACCTTGATGATGTGGCATTTGACAGAATTACAATGAAACGTATTAAAAGAGTACTGACTCAGGATGGACATCCTGGAATACTTGATTTACACAGCGCTAATCAGTACAACAAGAGCGATGGCTTTAATAACAGCGCCAATTTATACATGGAACATTTTCCCTACCTCAACAAATTATGGTTTGGCGAATATTTTGATTATGAAAAAAACAAACCCGATTTTTTCTTAACAGAAGTAAGTGGAATTCCTTTTGGGTTAATGGGAGAAATGTTACAAGATGGTGGCAACGCATGGCGTGGAATGATTTATGGTATGACCAACAGGATGCCCTGGAGTGAAAATGCCGATCCCAGGCCAATCTGGAAAGTATGGGATGAATTTGGAATAAAAGAATCTGAAATGATAGGTTACTGGAGTGAAAATTGTCCGGTAAAAACGTCCAATGATAAAGTGTTGGCTACGGTATATAAAAAGAACGGCTCTTCATTAATTTCGATTGCAAGTTGGGCTGATACGGATGTAGAGGTGGAGTTGAATATTGATTGGAATAAATTGGGTATCGATCCCTCCAAAGCAAAATTGACAGCTCCTGCAATTAAAAACTTTCAGCCTGCTAAAATTTTTTCACCCACAGAAAAAATAATAATCGAAAAAAATAAAGGCTGGCTATTCATTATCAAATAAACAGGTAAAAATTTTTATCCCATGAGAAACAGATTGGCATTGTGCATTTTAATTGTCGGCATCATCACTCAAACTTTTGCACAATCTAAAAGCTGGAAACCTTTAGGCCCATTTAGTATTCATAAAACAGTTGGTTCAGTAGAGGCGCCTGGTTTGGGTGTAATGCGAAGCCTTGATGTAACCATAAAAAATCCGAACATGGTGTTAATGGGTGGTATGAGCAGCGGAATATGGCGTACCACCGATAAAGGAAAAAATTGGAAAAATGTATCGCTTAGTTTACCTGTTGAAAATGTAAAGAAGATTCAAATAGCTGCATCCAATAACAATATGGTGTATGCTGCTACAACAGTGGGGATTTTAAAGTCGATGGATAACGGAGCCACCTGGAAGTTTACCAATTTAAATATGCTGCAGCATCTGGCTGCTAAAGGTGGCCCGGAATGGAGCGATGATAATACACTGCTTTCTGTATCTCCCACTAATCCAAATGTGGTGATTGCTTCCAATACTGATACTGTTTATAAAACTACCGATGGCGGCATCAACTGGAAGCCGGTTCTGGAAGGCTTTAATACGCAGTTCATAGAATTTCATCCTGCAAAAGATAACATCATTTACATTGGCGGTGCTTATAAAAAGAAAAGAAATTTATTTTTTATTTATCGTTCTGAGGATACCGGCAACAGCTTTCAGGAAATTACAGAAGGTATGCCTGATAAAAATAAACTCGTTCGCCTGTATGATATTACTGCTGCTGTAACACCCGCTGCACCTGATAAATTATACATCACAATTTTTGGTGAAGCATCAGTTAAAACCACTGTTAAACAAGAATTAAAAAATCAAATGACAGGTACATTTATTGAAAGTATTGATGCCGGAAAAAGTTTTCACCTGGTACCACAGGCTAACAATTACCGTTATATTGATGAATACTTTTCTTTATTCCACCCCTACAGTGCGGATGAAGACAAAGCCAATTACGATTTTGATATGAAGGACAGTTCATTCTGGTCGGCTTCATTTCAGCAGGTTGGCTGGGCTACTTCATTCGCTATTTCACCAACGAATGCCAGCATCATGGTAATGGCTGCTTCTGGAAATATACTGAGCAATAATGCAGGCAGAACATGGAACATATTGCGTAAGCAGGGTACTTATGGTATTCATGGCGATATACAATGTGCTAAAATTATCGGCGATGATATCTGGCTTGCCAACGATGGAGGATTGCAATATGTAAATAGGATAACAAGATTACATCATAGAGTAGAAGGCTTTAGCGGACAGGATTTGTGGGGCTTCAGTACATCGTTTAAATCGGATGTAATGGCTGTGGGAGTTGATCATAGCGGTACCATGATTTACAATGAAAAGCTCTATGGTAAAGATTGGTTTCATTATGGTGGTGGCGATGCCATGAGTGCAACTTTAAATCCCTTTGATGACCGATATTTATATGCTACTCCCTATTCACATTTCATTATTAAATTGCCGGCAACTTTAAAAGATGAACCCGTCTCAAAAAAATCGCCGGTAAGTTTTGGCTATATTCCCAATAGAAATATTGAATTTCATCCACAGCTTTTTTATACCAGTTATTCTATAGATGAAAACAGCGACCACTGGCGGATCATGCATTGTTCAGTAATAAGATCAGGTAATAATTTCAGAACAATAGATACATTAAAAACATTTCCCGATTCGGTTTATATCCGCCGCTTACGTGTAAGTTTTTCTAACCCGGATTATATGTATGTGCTGGCAGGGAAAGGAAGAAGGACCAACCCAAAAGAAGTGTGGATGACTGGCGATGGCGGTAAAAACTGGACTAGTATTACACCTGATAATGAAACAGCAAAAAAGTATGGCTTCCCTGATATTGCCATTAGTGATGCAGATCCTAAAAAGATTTACCTCGGTGTGGGAGGTTTTCAAAACGAGGTTAAAATATTGACATCAAATGATGCAGGTAAAAATTGGGCAGATGACCACTCTGTGGATTTACCTAAAAATGAAATTCAAACAATGGCTTTTCAGAGAGGAACAGACGAAGGAATTTATTTGGGCTGCTACCCGGGGTTGTTTTATAAAAGTAATCGTACTGGTACCTGGAAAACCGTAGGCACACAGATGCCCTACACACCTATCAATTTTATTGCTTTAAATTATGATAAAGAAAAAATAAGGATAGGAACTTATCGTGGCGTATGGGAAAACGACCTGTACGAAACCACGGCACCAAAAGCCAATATTGCACTTTCAAAAAATATATTGGGTATAGAAGGAACAGATGCGGATGAAGAAGACCCCAACCAGATGAAAATATATTTTTATGATAACTCTGTGATAAAAGGAAAAGGCGCAAAATTTAACTGGCAATTCCCCGGCGCTATTCCTGCAACATCCAATGAAGAAAACCCTATTGTAAATTATTCAGCCTGCAAGCCGGGTAAGTACTCTGTAAAGTTAACCGTTACAGATGCTAAAGGAAGAAAAAGTGATGTTGAATTAAAAAACTATATTGAAGTAAAAAATAATTATCCCTGGAATTTAAGAGAGAAAAAATTGGAGTTGGATGAACCATCAGAAACGGATAATGATTATTAACTAACACTATTGCCCGCGATAAAAAGGTTGAATGTTCTGAAACTCTTTGTCATTGAAGGTTTTAGCCCCTCTTCTTTGGAGAGGGGTTGGGGTGAGGTCAATCCAATGGGGCAAAAGTTTTACAAGTTTAGCCAGGCAACAATTATTAACTAAATAATTTCTATTTTAGAAATTGTTCTATTGCGCCATGAATTTTTTTATGAGTTGTAAAATTATTTTTTATGAAAATATTATTTTCCATCCTTTTAATCAGTTGTAGCTTCTCCTGTATTGCCCAGCAAAATACTGTTGCAAGAGAATACAAAAAAGTCTTTACTACTTATCCGTTCTCAGACCCTGACCCTATCCCCAAACCAGATTCAAAAATATATCCCTATTTCAGGTTTGATGGTTTTACAGATAAGCCCATTCAAAAAGAGTGGAAAGTTATTGAACTGGAAAATGATTTTATAAAAATTACTATTCTTCCTGAAGTAGGAGGAAAGATATGGTCGGCCACAGAAAAATCAACCGGCAAAGATTTTATTTACAACAACCATGTAATAAAGTTCAGGGACATTGCCATGCGTGGGCCCTGGACAAGCGGAGGCATAGAAGCCAATTATGGCATCATTGGCCACACACCTGCCTGTGCAAATCCTGTTGATTATACCATAATTAAAAAAGAGGATGGCAGTGTAAGTGTGGTCATTGGCGTATTGGATTTACTAACCAGAACATCGTGGCGGCTGGATATTAATTTACCAAAAGATAAAGCCTACATTACTACCAGTTCCTTTTGGTTTAACGCAACTGCTTTTGAACAACCCTACTATACCTGGATGAACACGGGCATTAAAGCAGCAGGTAATTTAGAGTTTGTGTATCCCGGTAAAAACTACCTTGGCCACGATGGTGAACACAGCGATTGGCCCATCAATAAACAAAATGGAAAAGATTTGCGGTTTTATGAAAATAATAATTTTGGCGGCTACAAATCTTACCATGTATTTGGCAAGTACACTGATTTTTTTGGTGCCTACTGGCATGATGATGAATTTGGGATGGGGCGTTATTCTAATCATGATGATAAGGCCGGAAAAAAAATATGGATATGGGGCTTATCACAGCAAGGGATGATATGGGAAAAACTTTTGACAGATACTGACGGGCAATATGTAGAGGTACAAAGTGGAAGATTGTATAATCAGTCGGCGGAGAACAGTATGTACACTCCTTTTAAACACCGATCCTTTGAGCCATATCAATCGGATGCCTGGACAGAGTATTGGTTCCCGGTAAAACAAACAAAGGGTTTTGTAAAAGCAAATAAATATGGTGCACTAAATATAAAGCAGGACGATGGCTGGCTGAAAATTTATTTTTCTCCTTTGCAAACTCTGAATGAAAAACTGGAAATATTCGAAAACGGGAAATCAATTTATTCAAAAGATATTTCAGTAAAACCAATGCTGCTGTTTGCGGATTCAATCAAAATTTCAGCAGATAAAAATAAACTGCTGCTTACGATAGGGGAAGATAAACTTATTTGGAATTCAGCACCGGAAGAAGGCGACCTGGACCGTCCGATGGAAGTACCGAAAGGTTTTGACAATAATTCAGTTTATGGATTATACCTGCAGGGAAAAAATTACATCAGCTTTAAAGACTATGTAAAAGCAGAAGAAAAACTAACAGCCTGTTTAAAACTCGATGTCAATTATTCACCTGCATTGTGCGATATGGCCGGTTTGCAAATCAGGCAGTTTAAATATGCCGCAGCATTGGTTAATGCCAGCCGGGCTTTATCCATCAACACGTATGATGCTGCTGCCAATTATTATTATGCGCTGGCAAATGTAAGCCTGGGTAATATCACCGATGCAAAAGATGGTTTTGATATTGCGGCTTCGGGAGTTGA
>JAYSTT010000514.1:0-2536 GCA_043719495.1 Ferruginibacter sp.
ATGGATTGTTACTTTGCATCGAGGAGGGTAAATAGATTTTATATTCCGCAATTACATTACCAATTAAATTAAGGAGTAAAGCAGCAAACAGGTATACAATTACCGGCTTTATAAACCCGGGCTGCTTAGGATAAAACAAAAAATAAATGATGGGTATTAGCGGTGCCCAAACCTCCGACCAATCCAGCATATATCTTAATAGTCCGTTCATTTGTTACGATAGTTTAACGGAGATAAATTACATTTTACATCAAAAAATAAAGGGATTAAATAAAAACTGTACAAAAAACTTGACATTAAGAAAATTACAGTTTATCTTTTACATACTCAAATATTCACCTGCTTTTATTATTTAACCATTAAACTATTATTATGCAAAACACCTTTTTTGTTAAAAGCCCTCCTTTATTTTTTATGGCAATAATGCTGTTATTTGCCTCCTGCAATAATAATGGCTCCGGAGCAGCTACAACAGAAGCAATTGTTACAACAGACCAAACTCCGGCAGCCATAAAAGTACCTGCAGCAATTTTAAGTGGCAGTTTAGATACCTTGTGGATGGATGCAGCAACTTTTATCAATTTGGGTCCGAGTACAACGATGACTTTTAGATTTTTTGATACCCTGGATGCTTTTACGTTACGTGGGTGGACCGGTAATCCTAACAGTTATAATGATAAAAGAGCTGAAGTAAAGTTATTAAAAGGAAGAATAAGCACGGTAAAATATGGATCCGGTAGTTATTTCGGCAACATACAAATATCAAATCAGGATTATGGTACTATATACCGTTTACTTAACAGTTCTAAGAAAAAATATGTTGTATTCGGACCAATATTTCCAACGGCTATTCCTTTATCAGGACAGATTAGCTATACTATTTCTATTACTGATCAATATCCGGGTGATTTAAATCCTAATATTAATTATAAATTCTTAGTTGAACCTACCGGTGTAACTACCAATCCATCACCTCCAAAAAATGGCACTTAAAATATTATTGTAGTTATTATCACTTTTTTTTAATTCCTGTTGGCGTTTTTGCCAGCAGGAATTTTTTTATTTAAAGCATTCAGTTTTGTTTTGCGGCACTTTTAACCCATGATTCTATTTCTGATTTTACCGGTGAAGAGTCATAATACGTTTCTTTTTTTTCCTGCATGATAAATAATGATTAAATACTTTGATTTTTTAAAATGGGAAGATTATATCTAATGTATTTACTAAATATGAGAAAAGTCATTTTTATTTTGAGAAAAGTCCTTGTTTATTAAATAATTTAACCGTTTTGTTATTTTTAATTATTTATGTAAACAGGTTAAATATTATTTAATAACTCAACAAAATGAAGTAACTTTTATTTCTAAATTTTTTTTATATGCAAACTATAGAAATGCGCCTTAAAAAGCTGGAAGCCACTAACCGCCGTTATAAAACTATTGTTGTTTTAATGATTGCTTCGTTTGCTACTTTATTTATGGCATTCAAAAAGCCCAATACAGTTCCCGATGTATTACAGGCTAAAAAATTTGAGCTGGTAGATGATAATGGAAATGTATTGGTTAACCTGACGCAGATTAATGGTAATGGAATTATAAAGACCTATAACAGTAGTGGAAAAAAACTGGTGAATATTACTTATACTGCCAATGGTGAAGGGTATATGGCATTAGAAGACGGCAAGGGCCAGGAAACCATTCGCTTTACCAGTTCTAATGAAGGTGGTGGAGGTTATATGGGAATTTATAATCCTTCCGGTAAAAGAACCATGACCATTTGCAATGATAAAAGTGGGGGCAATATATATTTGGGCAATAGTAATGGCGACACCCGTGGCGTTATCCAATGTAACAGTAGTGCAGGAGGGTTCATGGAGCTTTACAATTCTTCCGGTTACACAGCGGTAAAGCTTACTCAAACCAGTAGCGGTAATGGAGATTTTTATGTAAATGATTATAATGGTAATGAAAGGGTGAGGCTTTCGGTAAGCAGTACAGCGGGAAATCTTCAATTAAAGAATAGCAGTAAGAATATGGTAGTGGAGTTAGGGGGTACAGCAAACGCAAATGGTACTATAAATACTTACAATTCTAGTGGTACATTTGTTCAGGGTATTGGCAGCAACAATTAATAATAATGACTGAATAAAAAAGCCCCGAATTAATTCAGGGCTTTTCCCCCCTGCTGAATGCACTTCAAACGAATTATTAGAGGATTTGCAAAGAATATACCGTTTAAAGGCGATAATTAATGATTATGGTAATAAAGCTGTAAGGGATATTCAAAATCGTCAAAAAACTACTAAAAAACTAAGGTAAAGAGTAAAAGGCTTAAATGTAAAAGACCTTTGTTTATTAAAGCGTAAAAATATTGACGGCGATACCCTTAAATACGAACGGGCAAAAACCAAGCTGAGCAAAAAAGAAAAAGAAGAAATCACCGTATCGCTAAAGCCCGAAGCCAAAGCAATAATTGCAAAATGGGGGCAGCCTTCTATTAATCCTGAAACGTATATTTTTCCTCACCTGCATAAAAA
>JAYSTT010000515.1:0-6122 GCA_043719495.1 Ferruginibacter sp.
TGTATCAGTTTTCAACCAGTAGAAGAAACCATTATCAGTACACAGGACCGTTTAACTTTTAAACCCACTGCCGAAGAAATTACTGAGTTTACTGTACCGCATTTAGAAACTGCACCTTTCCCTTTAATAAGTTTTGGCCAGGGCTGCGAAGGCGAACCGTTGCTGATGTGGGAAACCATAAGGGATGCAATTATTGAAATTAGAAAGCATACAAAAAAAGGCAGCATAAATATTAATACCAACGGCAGCAAACCCGATGCAGTAAAAGCATTGTGCGAAGTTGGCCTAAACAGTATGAGGGTAAGTACTAACAGTGCAAGAGAAAAGATTTATACGCCTTACTACAGGCCTAATAATTATGTATTTGAAGATTTGATAGAAAGTTTAAAAATTGTACGTAGTTATGGTGGGTGGACGAGTATTAACTATTTTGTTTTTCCCGGCATGACGGACAGTATTGAAGAATACGAAGCCTTACGCAAACTTATCAAAGAAACTGATTTGTGTATGATACAGTGGCGCAATTTTAATATTGACCCCGATTGGTATTTGGGTAAAATAGGAGTAACGGAAACAGGGGAGTGTATGGGAGTAAAGCAAATGATGGAATTAATAAGAGAAGAATTCCCTAATTTAAAATCTGGATATTTTAATCCCTCAATAGAAAGGATCAAAGGAAATTTTGAAGTAGATTTTGCACATTGATTTTGTACTAATCATGCTTAAAAAATACTTTCATAAATATGGCATAGTCATCAGTAAAATGCCAGGAATCATTGTAATTGGATTTATATAAATAGCTTCCCAATTCAGACCCAACAAATGATAAAGAGCAAGGCGCATAATTAGAATTGGAGCCATCCATTACCTCAAAGCTTATAAAAATGTTTTGTTGAGATAATATAATATTATACTTGTTCAGATCAAATTCATAAGCTTTATCTGCAAGTGTTGCCATATTTATTATTTGTGCCACAGAATCAGTTAAAAGTTCCCTGCCCGGTTGCCCGTTAATTAATTCACGGATGTGCAAACGAATAATGCTGGTATCACAATTGCTGTAAATTTTAAACCTTACTTTGGCTACCTGGTATTCCTTGTGTGTTACTAAAAATGAACGGCCAATTTCGCCACCGGTTTTCCTGGTATTCCAGCTTCTGTAATAACCTACAATTTCACTTTTGGCACCTGCAATTTCTTCCTTACTAAAAGATCTTACAATTACAGACTCTAAGTTTTTAGAAAAACCCTGTAAGGCAAATTTGGATTTTAATAATGCTTTTTTTGCAGGAATTTTTAAACTCTCAAAACCTACAGAAGAAATCAGTAAAGTATCCGATTGTTTTAAAGCAGGCAGTATTAAAGTAAAATTTCCAGAAGTATCAGAGATGCTGCCAGAAGTATGATTAAGTAATTTTATAGAAGCATAAGGGATGGGAGTAGAATCTTTTTCATAAATTATCTTACCCTTTAATATCTCCTGGGCATGTGTTTTTAAACCCGGTGTTAAAATAAATATTAACACAGTAATGGCCGTTTTAAAAACAAAAGAACAGCAAATTAACCTTCCTGGATTCATAAAGTACAATTATAATTTACTGTACAAAAATATTTAAATAAATTTTGAAAAAATAAATTTTGGATAAGTGGTATTAAAAGGGATAGCCAGGTTTTTATTGCGGTTTTACAATTTTATTTCAAACAGGCAAGCGGGTACATTATGATAATGGTCAGGTAGCCCTTTAGTGCTTTTTAAATTAAACATGCCCAGGAAACTAAAACCCGAATTGGTATAATGCTCTATTAACCTGGTGTTATTGCCAAGCGTATCTAACCGCACAAAATCTTTACCACAACTTTTTGCATATTCTTTAGCCCATGCCACAATTAGCCCAACAAAATTTTTACCCCTAAAATTTGGATTGGTTGCAATGCGGTGTATATAAATTGCGGCATCGGTATTTCGTTCTTCCCAAATTTGTTCATCGGTAAAAGTAGTTGCCCAAACGCAGGCAATTTCTTCATCAATAATTAATTTCCACTGCCTGTTTTCTAAAATTTCTGTTTTTACAAGTTGGTTTTCAAACTGGGGCCACACTACTACTGTTTGCTTCGCCTGCTGATAGGTGGATGCTATTTTATAAAGCCTGAATATTTCATCAATGTCTTTTATTGTACTGTTTTCTATATTCATTTTATTTTTTTCTAGTTGATGCAAATTTCTAAAATGTTTTGCATCTGCAAAATCCGAAACTTGCTTTTGTTTATTTTCTGCCGCAATGCACCCGCTTTGGGGCAAAACTAACGTAGAGAAACCCCTGCAAAAAAGTGAAGTTAATCAAAGCCCAGGCAAAATTTTAATATGAGCCGAATAAAATTCCCATTCGGCTCATATTTTGCATATATTTGAGCCGAATACACCAATTAATCGGCTCACATGCGTTACAACTGGCAACAAAAAGACTGGCCAAACTTTACTTACTCTCTTAATGAGGTAGAAGATGAACTCTTTTCTTTTATGGAAAGAGTGGGGCATGTTAGTGGTATTTTAAAAACATTACCTGCAGATATGCAAATGGAAGCGGTAATAGATATGATGGTGGCAGAAGCTATTAAAACCTCCGAAATAGAGGGGGAATATTTGAGCAGGAAAGATGTGCTCTTTTCTATTAAAAAGAACCTTGGATTAATTAGCGGCCCAGAAAAAATAAAAGATAAAAAAGCAGCAGGTATTGGCGAACTGATGACTGATGTAAGGAATACGTTTAAAGAACCACTCACTAAAGAAAAACTATTTGCCTGGCATAAAATGATTATGGCAAACAGCAAAAATGTGGAAATAGCTAAATGGCGTACACATAAAGAGCCCATGCAGGTTATTTCGAGGGCTATGGGAAAACAGAAAATACATTTTGAAGCACCAGCATCTGCAATTGTTGCTAAAGCGATGGAAAGGTTTATAAAATGGTTTAATGAAACAGCACCGGGTGGTAAAAAGGAAATTAAAAAAGCACCTTTGCGTTCGGCCATTGCACATTTATATTTTGAAACCATACACCCGTTTGAAGATGGTAATGGCAGGATAGGCCGTGCCATTGCAGAAAAAACTTTATCGCAGGGCATAGGTCGTCCTGTAATGCTTAGTTTATCCAGAACAATTGAAGCAAATAAAAAAGCGTATTATGCTGCTTTGGAAAAAGCACAACGCTCCAATGAAATAACATTGTGGGTAAATTATTTTATACAGACAGTGCTTAATGCCCAAATAGAAGCAGAGGAACAAATTGATTTTACCCTTAAAAAAGTAAAATTCTTCGACCGCTTTAAAGAGCAGTTGAATAACCGCCAGCTTACTGTAATAAAAAGGATGCTGCAAGAAGGTGCTAAAGGTTTTGAAGGGGGTATGAATGCCAGTAAATATGTTGGTATCACTAAAACCTCAAAAGCAACAGCTACAAGGGACCTTCAGTTGCTTGCAGAAATAGGGACATTTATTGTTTCCGGTGGTGGAAGAAGTACCAGCTATAAAGTAAATATTTAAAAGGAAATTTTGAGCTGGATTATGCACATTGAAAACCACCGCACTTTTTATAGTGTAAGGGGGTACACTTTTTATTTTGTTACTTCATTACAGTAGGCAACATACGCTGTTGGTTACAAACCAGACAGCGGCGAGGATCGAAGCGACACCGACAACGGCGGAAAACCACTATATTTTTTATAGGGTAAGTGCTTTCACTTTTTATTTTGTTACTCCATTACAGTAGGCAAAATACGCTGTTGGTTACAAACCAGACAGCGGCGAGGATCGAAGCGATACCGACAGCGGCGAGGATCGAAGCGATACCGACAACGGCAGAGCATTGAAAAGAACTATCAAACTTTTCATTCGTGACACACCCAAGCGGTGGAGAAGATTTGAGTGCTGAATGAAGCGATGTCCCCACGGCGGCGGAACAGTAAATCTTTATTGAGCTTTTATCAAAGCGTAGATTGAAGTGAATGTTTTCTGCCACGAACCTAGGCGGAGCGGCGAAGACCGAAGCGATACCGACAACGGCGGAAGCTCAACTTGTATAAAACCCAATGTTAGCGACTGTTGTTCTGTGCAATCAATGAGTCAACTAATGATTGCTCGTCTGGCGTAAAGTAGAGTCCAGTAGATCTGTCTTTGTTTTCCACTCCCAACATTGAAAGCATAAACAGCCCACAGGCGATAATGAAGGTATTAGCTATAGATTCTGTAATACCTTTCCTCCAATCAATTTCATAAACCTTCATCTGATGAAGAATTATCTTTTCTGCAATAAATCTACCGAATGTTTTAAGAAATTTGTCCCTAATAAAATTGAATCTCACAGAGTGTTCTGAACTATCGCCTTCAGTTTCAAAAACTAATGAGTAGGTGACATGAAAGTTGACAAATTGATCGCTATCTTCAATTGAAGGTGTTGGAATACTTATTAGCCCGTTCAATATATCAATAAATTCTCTTTTTTCTTCAGTTGCTTCTTGAATATTGGTTTGAGATTTATCAATAGATGAATAAAGCTTTTCTTTGGTGAGTCCTAAATGCCCTTCTATAGATTCAATCCGGTCAGCAAGGTTTTTAAGATTAAATGATTCGTTCGGATACTTTTGAGCACATGCCTCAATCCAAATTGTTTTAGATTCTTTAGTGAATTTTCTTTTTGTTGGGTTGGCTCCATAAATTTCATGACAAGATGGACAAAGCGGTGCAGCATTATCCTCAAGGTCTGAGCCTCCTTCTGATTGAGGAATTATGTGATGAATCTCAATGCCTATTTGCCTGCATATACAGCATGTCTGATGAGATTTTCGTTTTACCTCAAATTTTATTTTTTCACTAAATGGCATTTCTTATATTTTTCTAATACCCAATATTCGCTCACACTAGCAGCTAACAGGTAAATATATGATACAAATCGCTTTTGTGATGAAGTTACCTGTTTTGGAAATCAACAATTTAATGTTATGCAGTTTGTGTTCTTGTTAGTAAAGCCTTTTTGAGTAATTAAATATTTCTATAAAACATTTCGCTTCAAATCAATGTTCTTCTATGATATGCCTTTGAAAGGATTAGTTCTTCTTTCTTTTTACCAAAAAGAAAGAAGAACAGAACAAGTTCACAACGATGATGACCAAAGAACAAAATGCTAGTATCAAAAAAATAATTTTAATCAACCTTATTTCATCTTCCCATAATCTATCACCAACTGGCAAAAAGTTTTTACACCTACATACAACTGGCTGTCGTCAATCATAAAATCGGGTGTGTGGTGCGGCGGTGCCAATTTGGGGTCGTTACCTTTGGGCATACCACCTAAAAAGAAAAAGAAGGCAGGGGCTTTGGTGCCAAAAAAACTAAAGTCTTCGGCACCTGTAGTCCATTCCATTGCCCTTACATTTGCTTTACCTGCGGCCGTTTGTAAAGAGGGCAGCATTTTATCAACCAGCTCTGGTGTATTATAGGTTACCAGTGTTTTGGTATCAATAAATACTTCAGCAGTGGCGTTGCTTGCCTCGGCAATTTTTTCAGCCGTACGTTTTATCCTTACATGCACATCTTCCTGCATCTTGCTGTCTAAAGTTCTTATAGTGCCTTCCATCATGGCATCTTCCGGAATAATGTTGGCCCTTACCCCGCTATGTATTTTGCCCACGGTAATAACAATTGGTGCTTTGGTTAATTCCATTTGGCGGCTTACAATATTTTGCAACCCCTCAATAATTTGTGCCGATACTGCAATGGGGTCGATACTGGTCCAGGGTTGAGAACCATGCGATGATTTACCTTTTACTTTTATGGTAAACCAGTCGGACGATGCCATAAAGGAACCGGATTTGTATTGTATATCCCCAGCTGGTATTATACTTGAAATATGTAAGCCAAATATTACATCCACTTTTGGGTTATCCAATACACCTTCTTTAATCATTAAAGGGGCGCCGCCTTCTTCGTTACCTGGCGCACCTTCCTCCGCAGGTTGAAAAATAAATTTAATTGTGCCTGCAATATCTTTTTTCATTGATGATAAAACTTCGGCTGTACCTAACAGTATTGCTATATGGCTATCGTGGCCGCAGGCATGCATCACGGG
>JAYSTT010000516.1:0-2522 GCA_043719495.1 Ferruginibacter sp.
TCAATGGATCTTATGATAAAAGGATTGTTGGAACTGGCAGATCATGCAAAGGGAAGTACAGTAATTGTATTGATAGAATCGCATGGTGATCTTGTTAAAACTGAAGACCTTTTAAAAATTATGCAGTCTGCTGAAAATGCACATGTAGGAATGATTTGGGATGTAACTAATATGTGGACTTTAACCAGGGAGCCTCCGTGGAGGTATATTTAAAATTAAAAAAATACATATGCCACACTCATATCAAGGATGCAAAAATGGTTAATGGGAAATTGCAATATACTCTCCTGAGTGAGGGAGAAATTCCTATCTTTAATGCAATTGATACTCTGGCATAAGGAGGATACAAAGGATATTACAGCTTTGAGTGGGAAAAATTATGGCACCCTGAAATTACAGAACCGGAAATTGCACTGGCAGAATATAGTAAAGTGATGAAACAACATTTTAAATAGGTAATTTATTTTCTAAAATCATTAAGTTTTTATTTTCATCATTTATTTTCATCTTTATAAAAAATTAGAAAAATTTAATTGCAGATATGCCCAATGATTCCCTTTCCATTAATAATAAAGCAAAAGCACAAAACACTTATGACGCCATTATTGTAGGCTCTGGCATCAGTGGAGGCTGGGCCGCCAAAGAGCTTTGTGAAAAAGGTTTAAAAGTGCTATTGCTGGAACGTGGCGGAAATGTGAGTCATCCCAATTATCCTACTGCCACAAAAGATCCGTGGGAATTTCCACACCGGTTGCAACTTTCTGTTGAAGACAAAAAGGAACATGCAATTCAAACCCGTCATTTTTCCTACAGGGAAGACAACAAGCATTTTTATATAAACGACCGGGAAAATCCTTATGAAGAAACCAAGCGTTTTGACTGGATAAGGGGTAATGTAGTTGGCGGCCGCTCGTTATTGTGGGGTAGGTTGTGTTTCCGTTGGAGCGATCTGGATTTTAATGCTAATATTAAGGATGGTCACGGTGTAGACTGGCCGATACGTTATAAAGATATTGAACCCTGGTATAATTATGTGGAATCTTTCATTGGTGTAAGCGGATCAATGGAAGGGATACCTCATTTGCCCGACGGCATTTTTCAGCCCCCATTTGAAATGAATGCAGCCGAAAAATTTTTTAAAGGAAAAATTGAAACCAATTATACCGACCGAAAACTGATCATATCAAGAGCGGCTAACCTTACAAAACCAATACAGGGCCGGGGGCAATGCATGGCCAGGGATCTTTGTCATCGTGGTTGCCCGTTCGGTGCATATTTTAGTACCAATGCAAGTACTATGCCTGCCGCTTATGCTACTGGTAATTTAACGGTGAGGCCTCATTCGCTGGTAAATAAGGTTTTGTATGACTACAGAAAACAAAGAGCTTCGGGTGTAGAAATAATTGATATCGAAACAAATAAGGTGGAAGAATTTTATGCCCGGTTACTTTTCCTAAATGCATCAACTGTGGCTACAACAGGTATATTGTTGAATTCTGCTTCACACCGTTTTCAAAATGGATTAGGTAATGGAAGCGATCAGGTTGGACGCAATTTAATGGATCACCACAAGGGCCTCTCCGCTTCTGCTATGGTAGAGGGTTTTGAAGATTTATATTATTATGGACGAAGGCCTGTTGGTGTTTATATTCCCCGGTTCAGGAATATCAGCAGCAGGGAAACTGGGTTTATTCGTGGCTATAATTTTCAGGGAGCTGCATCAAGGCCAAGACAACAAATTGAGAGTGGAGTTGGGGCAGAATTTAAAGAATCCATAACAGAACCAGGTAACTGGAAAATAAATTTTACTGCATATGGTGAATGTTTGCCTTATGCCGAAAACCGAATTACTTTACACCCCGATAAAAAGGACAAATGGGGAAGGCCGGTTAATGTAATTGATTGCGAATTTAAGGACAATGAAAAAGCTATGCATGAAGATATGGCCAGTAGTGCAGAAGAAATGTTTGAATCATCCGGACTTAAAAATATAATGGTTAAAAAGAATATTTCTTTCCCTGGTAATGCCAATCACGAAATGGGTACTGCCCGAATGGGCCTGGATCCTAAAACATCAGTATTAAATAGTTTTAATCAAATGCATGAAGTTCCCAATGTTTTCATTACAGATGGCTCCTGCATGGCTTCCAGTTCCTGCGTTAATCCTTCTTTAACTTACATGGCCCTTACTGCAAGGGCTTGTGATTATGCAGTAAAAGAAATGAAGCGGATGAATTTTTAAACCTTTTGTATAGCTCGTGTCTTTATAGACGTTAGTAAAGAAACTTTTATTTAATCGAAAATCAGGGTGGAATGTTTCAATATGCGCAAATCAAAAACTAAAATCATTTAGCAGTATTAAAAGGGGGCTCATCCATAAAGGGCTGATTTTTTATCCGGATATTTGTTGCTTTAAAAATTGCATTGGCAACAGCACCTCCGGTTGGCGGCAGAGCAGGTTCACCAAGGCCGGTTGGGTCAATTCCATTATCAACAAAATGTGCTTCTATTTCCGGAACTTC
>JAYSTT010000517.1:0-2522 GCA_043719495.1 Ferruginibacter sp.
ATTTTAGAAAAAACAATACGACAAGACCCTGCAAATTATTTATGGAGTCACCGTCGTTTTAAATTTGAATGGCAAAATGAGTATGCTGAAATGTGGAAAGATGAAAACGCAAAGTACCCAAATTGATCATACCATCAAAGTGTTTTAATTTCCGATTTTACGCTAACTACTTTTCGTACCCGTTGTTTAATTTAAAAATTCACCTTCACATCCTCTAGCTTTATTAAGTCCAAAGAAAAAGTCATTTGTAATGGTTTAAATACATCATCAAAAGCAGCAGGGTTATGTATTATTACATATTTTCCTGCGGTCACTCCTAAAGAAAATACCTTTTGAATTGTTAAGTATTGTATATTTTTCTCACGCCCAATCTATAACTATTACTTTTAATCTGCCTGACGAAAATTTCAGATTTCTAAAAGTATCTAACATTACAAAAATGTTGCCGCTTATAAATTTTCCTTTTATATTCTTTTAAATTCTTCCCATCTATTACTTCAAATTAACTAGTTTTCCAAAATAAAAAACATATCCTATTTTTTATTTTATTATTAAAATAGTTTCCTATATTGTGTATTCAAATACTCAAACCCATTTTTGAGTAACCAATTTTGCTTCTTTTTTTGTTTACCATTTTCTAATAAAAAGTATCAAAGCAATGAAAAAAAGTTTACATCAAATTCCATCTTCTGTTTTAATAAAATATTACAAATAATTAACCCAATTAATAACCATTCTACAATCATTTGTTATGCATTCTACATCTATTTTACAAAAAATTTTATTGCTTGTTTTTTCATTTACTTTCAGTTTTTGTTTACAAGCCCAAGTAATAAATTATAACGAAACGGTAAGTGGAGACCTAACCTCCTCACCATGTACTACAAACTTTACTCTAGCTGTTGGAAATAATGTATGGAATGGAATTATAGAGCCAACGCCCCCTTCGCAAGCTGACCGCTGGCAAGTAACTGTGCCAGCAGGTATGGAAATAACCTCATTAATTTATACCCGAGGAGCAACTTCTGGAGGTTCTTTGATCAACATGGAATTTGACCATGCTTTAACAGCAATGCCAAGCACTACTGCTGCTTCTTTAAATCATACGTTTAGCACTGCTGCAGGGCCAGGTACATATTGTATTCATGTTTATACCGATTTTAATACCGCTAATACAAATTGGAGTCTTACACTTGTAGTAGCTTCAATATCTGCTTCAGTCTGTCCAACAATTACATGCCCGGCAAATATTTCACTTCCAAATAGCCCTAGTACATCTTGTGGAAGTGCTGTAAATTACTCAACAAATGCAACAGGTACACCCACACCAACACTTACTTATGCATTTTCGGGTGCAACCACAGGTACTGGCAGTGGAAATGGTAGTGGTTCTACTTTTAATGTAGGTACCACAAATGTAACCGTAACAGCTACTAATACTTGCGGGAGCAGCAGTTGCACTTTTAATGTAACAATAAATGATACTCAAGCTCCAACCGTAACAGCTGGTTCCATTGGAAGTTGTTACCCAACATTGGCAGCTGCAGAAGCTGCGGCATTAGCTGCTACAACTGCAACCGATAATTGTCCTGCCGCATTAACAGAAACTGCCTCTACTATTGGCACATGTAGTGCTGTAATAACTGTAAACACAACCGATGGTGCTGGTAATGCAACTGCAATAACTTACAATACAAGAATAGACAATACTGCACCAGTAGTAACTGTTGGTAGTATCAGTAGTTGTTATGCAACGATAACAGCGGCTGAAGCAGCAGCATTGGCTGCTACGACTGCTATTGATAATTGTCCAGGAGCTTTAACAGAAATAGCCTCTACTTCTATTACCAGTTGTGATGCAGTGGTTACTGTAACTACAACAGATGGCTGTGGTAATGCAGCATCCGTAACATACAATACAAGAATAGACTTTACTGCTCCATCAGTAACAGCTGGAACAATTGCAAGTTGCTACACAACAGTAGCAGCAGCTGAGGCAGCAGCATTAGCAGCTACTAGCGTATCGGATAATTGCTTAGGTGCATTAACTACAACAGCGGCTACTGTTGGTACTTGCAGTGCAGTCATTACTGTAACTTCAACTGATGGCTGTGGTAATGCAGCATCCGTAACTTACAATACAAGAATTGACAATACAGCACCTACAATAACTTGTCCTCCTGCAATAACAATTTGTGGAGCAGCGGGAGTACCAGCAGCAAATATTGGTTCGGTTACAGCAACAGATAATTGTACAGGAGCAATAACAATTACATTTATAGGAGATGCAAGTACAGCTTCTACAACTATACCATACGTAATTACCAGAACATATAGGGCTACCGATGGCTGTGGCAACTTTGCAGAATGTACACAAAGTATTACTGTAAACCCAATACCAGGGGTATCAATTAATCCAGCAGGGCCAGTAACGATATGTAATGGAAACAATATTACCCTTACCGCATCATCTACTTGTGATGTGTTTGCATTTTCTGGCTTAATAACAGGTACACAATCTG
>JAYSTT010000518.1:0-2517 GCA_043719495.1 Ferruginibacter sp.
AGCAGCTTATATTTCGTCATTTTTAAAATTATCTTTTCAGTTTAATGCGATATTAAATTTTTCTGTAGATGGAGGCATACAAATTTTGTCGTTACAAATCATCGATTCTATCTCGCCGCTTACATTAGTTTTTATTTTACCTTTTATAATAACAATTTGTACAAAATCAACCTTGCCCTCAAAGTATTTTACATTTACTTTAAAATTAACATCAAAGTAATTTACAATTTTACCTGTTTCTTTTACTTTGCCTGTTCTGGTAACCAATGCATTATTATTAAACTTAAAAGTGGTTTGTACCGGCCCGCCCGCAGGTGTGGTTTGAGAATAAATATGCCAGCCTGCAGGAGGATTGGCTATCAGATGCAGTTCGTATTTATTGCCTGCTAATTTCTTAGCAGAATAAGTCCAGTTTATTTTTGCTCCCTGTGCATGAGCCACTCCTATAAACATCATCAAAACAATTGCAAAAGTTAATTTTTTCATTTTTTATTTTTAAAATTAGCATTAAGACTATCTGAAACATGTCGGATACATTACACAAAACCCTTTTAACATTAATTTATACCAAACAAGTGATTAAAAACATTTTTACCATCTTCATTATTTAAAATGCTGCTGGTTGCTCTTTCGGGATGCGGCATCATACCATATACGTTTCTTTCTTTATTACAGATTCCGGCAATATTATGGATGGCACCGTTAGGATTACTTTCAGTGGTTATTTTACCTTTTTCATCACAATAACGGTAAATAACCTGGCGATGCATTTCCAGTGCTTCTAAAGTTTTATCATTGGCAAAATACCTTCCTTCGCCATGTGCCACCGGAATTTTCAGTGCTGCAGTTCCTTCGGATGCAGCTTCTTTCATAAAAATATTTTTACAAACAAACTGCTGTTGGCTGTTACGCAGCAATACACCGGGCAACAAACCGCTTTCGCATAAAATTTGGAAACCGTTGCAAACACCCAGTACTTTACCCCCATTGCCGGCAAATTCAATAACGCTTTGCATCATGGGGCTAAAGCGGGCAATTGCACCGCAGCGGAGGTAATCGCCATAACTAAATCCGCCGGGCAATACAATGCAATCATCACTGGTAAACAGGCTAAGGTCTTTATCTTTATGCCAAAGCTGAATTACTTCCTGCTGCATATCATTTTGCAGGGATTCTATCATATCTCTGTCGCAATTACTGCCTGGAAAAACTACTACGCCAAATTTCATGTACAAAAATTGATTTTGAGTTGATGCCGGGCTGCTGAATAATGGTTTGCCGTACAAGAGTGCGACGCAACAATGTTAGAGACCGTATCAACCGCTGGTTACAAAAAATTTTTACTTATTTAAAAGCAATGCAAATGTACAATTAGGATTTTAATTAATGGACAAAGTAACTTATCGCAATTACAAAAGCCACCATTACCCAATGCAGCACCAGCGGCACTATTTTTTTTGCAGGATATAAAAATGCAGCTCCCAAAAGGGCAGAAAGTGGTACGGCACATAAAATCCAATATTCAAATGTATGTGTGGCATTGATAAATGGTATAAATACAGCCACAATAATGTATAAAAAAATAAGGTTCCAGCTTTTACGGGTTTGTATTAGCTGGCGCCTGAAATTCTGCTGTACAAAGAAAAATCCGGCAACTGCAGTAATTATTACCGTAATGATAGCAACATAGGACCAGTTAGTTTGATTAAATTTTGGGCTGGTAACAGCAAAGCCCGGAAAATGATAGCCTTTTAATTTATCCGTTAAAAATGCTATGGCTAAAATAAAATAATAGGGTGTAGTGATGCCCAGCAATGCAATTAGCCATTCGGAAAATTTAAATGAACGGGTAAGGGCAAGGCCAAAAATAATTAACGCAGCAAAAGCAATGGAAGGGAAATAAAAAAATGTAGCCAGCCCAATAGCTAAGCCAATATTAAAAAGTGATGTTTTAGGGCTGGCATCACTATGCAAACCACTCATACGTGCCCAAACCCAAATTAAAAGTGTGTTGATGATTAATGGTGAAGAAAGCATATCCCACTCAGCAAACAAAGAGGTAACCAGCAAATAACTCATACCGGTGAGGTAATTGGGTTTTTGCATTAACCGTAAATCATTTACTAATTTATTAAATGAAACGGCTTGTGTATATAATAAAATAAAAGCAATGATGGCATAAATAACCGGAAAACCGCCTGCAATGGGTTGCAGCCATTTAAGCAAGGCCTTATATAAAAAGCCGTCTATCAACTGCTCTTTAGGAATTTTTGGCTGCAAAAACATGGGTAGTTTAAGCAATATGCCATAAACCAGCAAGAGAAAAGTATTGTAAGGATTGTTGGCTTTAAAAGTGCCCGTCACAGGTAATTAATAATTAATAATGAAAAAATAAAATGCTTTACAAAGGTGGTTAATTATTGCAATCAACGAAAGAATTTTATTTATTATTAAAAAGTATGAGGTATTAGAAAATTAAAAATCCACTTTAGCAAAACAAATATAACCCCGGTAAGT